>JAKAZH010000066.1 GCA_021815935.1 Actinomycetes bacterium | reverse complement strand
GCAGATGCGTCTCCCTGCGCAAGCAGGCATCCCACCAGCTCACCACCATGGTGGTGGACACCTACAGCGAGGTGGTCATCGAAGACCTCGACCTCGCCGCCATGAAAAATGAGCATGGGTCGTCGGGCATTCCGGCGTTCCGTGTCTGACGCTGCACTCGGCCAGATCAGGCCACAGCTCACCTACAAGACGGCGTGGAGAGGAACCACCTTGGCGGTCGCTGACCGTTGGTTCGCCTCATCAAGAATCCATCACTCGTGTGGGTGTCGGTTGATCGAGCCGGACAAGCTCGCCGAACAACTCATCTGTGCGTTGACCGGCGAGCTGGTCGACCGGGATGTCAACGCGGCAAAGAACCTCCGCGACTGGCCGGACATTGCCAGTTGCAGCTCAGTTGGAGCTGCGGCCCCGAAGCCCAGCAGTCCTACCGGTAGCGGTAGGGGACTCGGCTCTGATGTCGGACCATCCGACACCGCAGGAGGGAGCGTAAGACCTTCGCAGTCTCCGAAGGCCGCGCCCGGTGAGGCCAGAACCCGCAAGGGAACCCCGAGAAGGGGTGCGGCATGAGTGGCGCTCACTATCGCTCACTCGGCTGCAACGGATGTCACTCTTCGGCTTCACCCGGTCGTCGTCATTTGGCAAAGCTGGAGTGGGGACGTGCTTACTGGCGACCACGTTCTGCTCCTAGCTCTCGTTGCACCTCGGCCACTACCTGCTCGGCAAGGGCCGCCAAGCGGTTCGTAAGTTCGGCGCCTGTCCCGGCGAGGCGACGCTGAGCCCGGTCCTCCAGTCCCCGTCGCCCGAGACGTCAGACGCTGTGGATGGTGAGGTTGGCGCCTGCAGCGGCGGCGACCTTGCGGATGTGGCTAGGGTTCGATGTGACCACCGCGTGGTTGCGGCGGAGGGCACCCTCGACCGCGGACACATCGACGATGTCATCGTGGCGTGCCCGAGCGGCCAGGGCGCCGACTGCTCGGGCCTGGGTCTTGGTGAGATCCTCGACGTCACAGCCCTTCAACAGCCTGGACAGCTTCGCTTGCGGACCGCCTCGCCAGCCCTCGGCGAGCACGGCGGCCGGCACCGTAGGGGGCAAGCCTCGTCGGAGGGCAGCGCGATGCAGTGACCACATGATCCGGTCATCGCGCTCGGCGGCCACCAGCGCCCCCGTGTCGTAGGTCAGCCCGTCACTGCTCATGCCGTTCGCGTCGCCTCGTGAAGGGCGCCCGAGAGCAGACGATCGAGCAAGACCTCTCCCGCGGCCAGTTCATCTGCCGAGAGAGGACCAGCGTCGGTCTCCCACTCGGCGACTCCACGCAGACCCTCGCGTACGAGAAGCTGCCGACGAGCCGCCTCGGACAGCCAGGCGCTGAAGGGCACCCCGTCCTCGCTGGCCGCGGCTTCAGCTGCCGCCGCGACTTCAGCATCGATGGAGACGGATCGCTTCACCACAGCCACACCCACATGGTAGCACCGTCGGTACTACTACAAGCGCTGAATGACGACACGGACGAATTCGGCTCGTAGAACCCAACCCGGCCCCTGGTCCCTTACCCCGCCTCGAAGCTGGAAACCATGTCGAAGAGGAACTTCGTCTCCTCGCCGGCGTTTGCCGGCACGAGGTACCCGGTCTCGTCGCGGATCTCGTCGAGGTGGTCGCGCACGTCCTCGACGCTGAGCGCCGGATTGAAGTAGCCGGCCGTCATGCCAACGAAGAACCTCCCTACCCGCCCCGCTGCGACAGTGAACACCTCTCCGGTGACGGAGCACTCCTCGCTTGCGAGCCACGCCACGACCGGAGACACCAGCTCGGGGCGCAGCTTCTTCACGGCATCCCCCATGAGGTCCTCGGTCATGCGCGTCCTTGCGAGAGGTGCGATGGCGTTGACCTTGATGTTGTACTTGGCGCCTTCTTGCGCCAACACCCGGGTGAAGCCGACGAGGCCCATCTTCGCCGCCCCGTAGTTCGCCTGGCCGAAATTGCCGAGTACCCCCGATTGCGACGTCGTGCTGACGACCCGCCCGTAGCCCTGCTCGCGCATCCTCACCCAGGCCGGCTGCGTCACGTAGAACGCACCCTTCAGGTGCACGTCGAGTACCGGTTCCAGCAGCTCCGGTGTCAGATTGTGGAAAGTTTTGTCACGTAGGATGCCAGCATTGTTGACGACGATGTCGATCCGTCCGAACGCTTCGACGGCATGCTCTACGATCGCCGCGCCCCCCTCGGCGGTCGCGACACTGTTACTGTCAGCTACGGCTTCACCGCCGGCATCGACGATCTCCGCAACGACATGGTCGGCGGGCCCTTTGTCGGAGCCTTCGCCGTTTACGGATCCGCCTACGTCGTTGACCAGCACCCTGGCACCTCTAGCGGCGAGAAGCAGGGCGTGCTCGCGCCCGAGTCCTCCACCGGCGCCGGTGACTATCGCAACTTTTCCGTCGAAACCTATCTCAGACACAGGCCGATAGGGTAGCCGTGCGGCGTACGGCGGTCCAAACCGGCGTCAGCGCCGAAAAGCCCCGGGCCGCCCAAGCGTTCCCGGCCTCCAGCGTTGCGGCGTGAGGAAGATCGCTCTCGGGTAGTCCTCGAACATCCAGCGAGCGAACCGACCGGTAGCCGACGGTCCGCGGGGGAGCATCGACAGCGCCTTCGCCGGCCCGCTCGGATGTGTGAGAACCTCCGAGCAGACGCGTGAAAGCATGTGGTCGACCTGCATTCCGAGGCGGAGGCGGCGCTTGTAGCGCCGGGCTGCCATGTCCGGTCGCGACGGCCCGGCGTGAAGCATGCAGCCGACGGCCACCGCCGCGGTCTCGAGGGCCTGCGCTATGCCTTCACCGGTCATCGGATCGCACGCCCCAGCAGCGTCACCGCAGAACAGGACCCGGCCGGCCAGCCCGGCGAGCGGTGCTTCGCCGAGGCGCGCGGGTATCGGCCAGGATCTCCACGGGCCGCTACGGCGGGCGGCGGGCCCGAGGACAGCTGCGATCTGCGGCCTGTCGGCCCAGTTGACTCGCTGCCCGCGAAGCGCACCCTGCCCGCTGGCGCCCGTCTCGACGATTCCCGGGGGGCTCGCCGTGGCGGCAAGCCCGTCGTAGTACACGTCGCCCCCCGGTGACGCCGACACCGAGCGGGAGCGGCGCAGCACTCCGTAGCCGACGTTGACCGTGCCGTCGGGCAGGGGGAAAGACCACGCGTAGCCGGGCAGCATGTCCGCCTCGAAGAACACCCAGAGGTGGCGCGACAATGGCCCGGCGTCAGCGATGTACTCGCGGCCCGCCTGCCACTCTCCCAGGTAGCCCGGCTCGCCCAAACCGAGGAGCTTGCGCACCGGCGACCACGCCCCGTCGGATGCGATCACGTACGAGGCGGTCAGTTTCAGCCCCGAAGCGCTTTCGACCTCGACCGCGGATCCCCCCGGACGCGACCGGACCGCGCTGACCGGCTGTCCCTCGAGGACCGTCGCGCCGCAGCTGCGAGCGAGGTCGACGAGCGCAGCGTCGAGGTCGTAGCGACGGGCTGTCACGGCGAACAGGCCGTCTCGTGGGAAGGCAAGATCTAGAGGGTCCATGCCCGGCGCAGCGACCACCGCTCGGCTCGCCGGCTGCCACGAACTCACCTTCGCCGGGTCCAGGCCGACCGCTTCGAGCGCCCGCAGCGCACCGGCTGTCAGACCGTCACCGCAGCACTTGTCCCGGGGAAACGTGGCCTTGTCGATGACAGCCACCCGCCGCCCGGCCCTGGCAGCGGTGATCGCCGCTGCGCAACCCGCCGGCCCTGAGCCGACGACGACGATGTCGAATCGGTCGTTCAGCATCTACGGCCGGGCGAGAACCTCGACGTGGACGACGACGAACAGGCCGTCGGGGGAGCGCGCCCAGTCCTGCCAGGCGTCGTGCATCTGATCGAGGTCGCTTCGCGTTGCTAACCCGAAGCCGACAGCTTGAGCCCCGAACGCCGACTCCCGGCAGCGACGCGCCCATGTCCGGCCCCAGAAGTCCCTCGCCGTGTCGTCGGACATCGTCCAAGTGGAGCTGGAAACCTCGAGATCGCGAAAGCCGGCCGCCCGGACGAGCGCGGGAAGCTTGCGTCCCGTGTCGCAGTCTGCGCCGTTTCGTTCGCAGACCGAGCGGTACACGGTTCGCCAGCGGTCCAACCGTTCGTCGTCGGGGTACCAGGCGAACGATCCGTAGACGGCGTCTCGCACCGCTAGGGTGCCGCCGGCTTTGAGGACCCGGCGCATCTCGATGAGCGCTTCGAGGGGGCGGCTCAGATGCTGGAGCACCTGGTGTGCGTGCACGACGTCGAAGGAGCCGTCGTCGAAGGACATGTCGTAGACGTCGTCCTGCTTGAACTCGACTGAAGGAGCGACCGCTGCGGCCTCGTCGAGAACCGACCTTTCCCTGTCGATCCCGACCGTGCGCCCCGGAGCCACCGCCGCTGCGAGGTCAGCCGTCAGTGTCCCCGGTCCGCATCCCACGTCGAGGAGACCCATCCCCGGGCGAAGCCTGTCCGCGAAATAAGCCGCGGAGTTAGCGGCAGTACGCCACCTGTGGTTGGCAAGCACGGATTCGGAGTGGCCGTGGGTGTAGTTATCCGCGTCCGGGCGATTGTTGTCCACGACTGTGAGGATACCGGCGCGCCGCCAACTCGGGACTTCGCCTGTTGCCTGTCATCAAATCCCGCGCCAGCAGTGATTCGTTGCCTCGTTGCCTCGTTGCCTTATCTCAAATCCGGGACCAACGGACTCGTTGCCTCACGTGGTATCCCGCGTCTAGCGGCGCCCGGTGAGCGCGCGGCGAGGTCGCAACGAAGTGGCTTGCCTTCCCACGCTGGTCGCTCGGCAAGATCTCCGTCGACGAGCTCGACGACCGCTGCAACAGTCACGGAGCGACGTGCGCCAAGTGGTCCATGTCCCGCGACGCCTGGGATGTCCAAACGACTTGCAATGCCCGGTTACGATGTCTTTGCGGGATTTGTGCGTGTCGATGCTTGCGGTGATTGATAAGGCGGCGACCGACGTTGTGCTGGACCGCGTCGGCAAGAAGGCGGTCAAACGAGAGATTCGGCGCGTTGGGCTGGGTGTCGACGGTGCTGGTCGATTCGATCGGGGAGTCCCTCGAAGATGCGCTCCATTGTCGATTTCGACTGCTGTGCCGGCCCGGTCGACGCGCAAGCCGGGGAGTTGGGGGCCGACGCTTCGTGTCGCGTACCTGCACGCCGGGCTCACGCCGAAGATCGCTCGAGATGGCTCAGTTGCCGCGATGATCCACGAGTTGGCCAGCGGGTTGGAAGCCGGTTAATCAGCTGCGGACCGAACGGGTGTTCTGATAAGATCGGCGGAGGCTTCGGACCTGCCTGGTGGTCTCCTTCGGTATTTCTTAGGAGGTCGGGTTGATGGGTTTTTGGCAGTCCAGGGCGGAGACCCTGTGGACGAGTCTCCACGAGGAGACTGTTAGGGGAACCCGGGGGACCTGTGGACGAGTCTCCACGAGGAGACTGTTAGGAGATCCCGGGGGACCTGTGGACGAGTCTCCACGTGGAGACTGTTCTATGGGAGTAGCAGAGTTCAAGGTGTGGGTTAGTGTCGGTTGTCCCCCGGCTATGGGCGTTGGTGAGAAGGCGAATCGCTTGGGGGGAAAATATCCTCGAACCTAGTGGTGACGACCTTGACGTTCGGCCAGCGGCTCTTTCGATCCCGCCCTCGCGGAAGGCTTCGTGCCTGAAGGCCGGGTGGATCACGCCGCAGACCCGCGAGGCGGCCGATCCGGCGCCAAGCCATCACCGGCCGCATCCCGCCAGCCGATGGGGAACTGGCGACGGTAGTGCTTCCTGGCCTCGACATCTGACGAGTCAATGGACTTCGATACGGGCCGGCCCGCCGAAAGGTTAACCTCAAGGCATGCCGTCGCCCGCGGAGTCCCAACTCGTCGGCGTCCACGAAGCCTCCGACGGTCACGCAGGGGACGGCCTCGCCCCGGACGCCCCCGTCGACCCCGTAGACCCGGACGACCCCGACGCCGGCGAGGCGCGGCGCAGGTACGACCGTGGCGTAGAGGACCTGATCCGCACTTATAGGGCGGTACCGCCTGGCGAGCGGGTGAGGCTAGCGAAGAAATCCTCGAACCTGTTCCGGGCGCGCTCGAATGCCAAGGTGCACCGCCTCGACGTTTCCGCGTTCGACGGGGTGATCGCCGTCGACAAGGAGAGGCGCTGGGCTGACGTGGGGGCCATGACCACCTATGAGCACATCGTCGACGCATTGTTGGCGTACGGGGTGATGCCGCTGGTGGTCCCTGAGCTGAAGACGATCACGCTCGGCGGGGCGATCACCGGCCTTGGAATAGAGAGCACGTCTTTCCGCAGCGGTATGCCACACGAATCGGTCCTCGAGATGGACGTCCTCACCGGCGACGGGCGTGTGGTCACGGTAACGCCTGAAGGCGAGCACCGGGACCTTTTTTACGGATTCCCTAACAGTTACGGAACCCTCGGCTACGCCCTCAGAGCGCGCATCGAGGTGGAGGCCGTGGAGCCTTTCGTGCGTCTGCGCCACGTGCGCTTCGACTCGGTAGCGGCGGTGGCCGAAGCGATCCGGTCGATCTGCGAAACACGCTCCTACGAGGGCCGGCCCGTCGACTTCCTCGATGGGACGGTGTTCTCTGCATCGGAGAGCTACCTGACGATAGGGAACTGGGCGTCGGACGCGCCCGCGGTAAGCGACTACACGCGAAGCGACATCTACTACCAGTCCATCCAGAACCGCAGCCAGGACTGGCTGACCGTAAAGGACTACCTGTGGCGCTGGGACACCGACTGGTTTTGGTGCTCCCGCGCGTTTTACGTACAACGGCCGGTCGTGCGCCGTCTTGTCGGCCCGCGATTCTTGCGGAGCGACGTCTACTGGAAGATCATGGCGTTCGAGGAGCGCTACAAGGTCAAGGCCCGCATCGACGCCAGGCGGGGGCTCCCGCAGCGAGAGAACGTGATCCAAGACGTCGAAGTGCCCGTCGGCCGCCTCGAAGAGTTCCTCGATGCTTTCGCCCGCGAGGTTCCGATCATACCGGTGTGGCTGTGCCCGCTTCGCCAGAGGGACCCTTCGCTCAACTGGGACCTGTACCCGCTCGACGCTTCGCAGACCTACGTCAACGTCGGGTTCTGGTCGAGCGTCCCGGTGCACCGGAGTGGCGACCCGGAGCATCACAACCGCTGGGTCGAGGCCGAAGTGGAGCGGCTGGGCGGCCGGAAGTCCCTCTACTCGACTTCGTTCTACGACGAGCGACGCTTCTGGGAGCTTTACAACGGCCCGGTGTACCATTCGCTCAAAGGCCGCTACGACCCCGACTCGCGCCTCGCCGACTTGTACTCGAAGTGCGTGAAGGGCGGCTGAATCCGTGTCCGCCACCGGAAAGAAAGTGGAGTTGACAAGATGCCCGCATCGCCTACCCCGATAGCCCAGGTGCTGCACAGTGTCATGGGCGACGGGATGCCGCTGGCCGTGCAGGCCTTCGACGGGAGTGTCGCGGGGCCGTCGGACGCGCTTTGCACGGTCAAGGTCCTCGACCAGAGAGCCCTCAACTACATCGCTACAGCCCCGAGCGACCTCGGCCTAGCCCGCGCCTACGTGTCCGGGTTCATCGACCTTGACGGCGACCCGTACACGGCGCTGATGATGCTCGCCGGCGAGCACGTAGGGTCGATCGGCTGGGCGGATCGCGTCAAGGTCCTGCGGGGTCTCGGTCCGCGGGTCTTCCGGCCGATCCCGCCCCCTCCGCAGGAGGTCCGCCCTGGACTGTGGTGGGGCCTTCGCCACTCCTTGGTGCGCGACTCGCGCGCCGTCAGCCACCACTACGACGTCTCAAACCGCTTCTACGAGTGGCTTCTCGGCCCGTCGATGGCCTACACGTGCGCTGTCTTCCCGAACCCTGATGCCAGCCTCGAAGACGCTCAGGAGGAAAAAGTCGACCTTGTGTGCCGCAAGCTCGCTCTCACGTCGGGCCAGCGACTCCTCGACGTCGGCTGCGGATGGGGGACGATGGT
Organism: Actinomycetes bacterium; assembly: GCA_021815935.1. Next base: position 837 of record JAKAZH010000066.1, on the reverse strand, counting down.
CATCCACGCAGCACGCTTCTACGGGGTGAAGGTCGTCGGGGTGACCCTTTCACGCCAGCAGGCGGAGTGGGGCCAGAGGCGCATCGCCGAGCTTGGACTGGGCGATGTGGCACAGATACGCCACGACGACTACCGCAACGTGGTGGAGACCGGATTCGACGCTGTGAGCAGCATCGGCCTCACCGAGCACATCGGGGCGAAGAGCCTCCCAGGCTACGTGAGGTTCCTGGCGGCGAGGCTGCGTCCCCAGGGGCGGCTGCTCAACCATTGCATCACGCGTCCAGTCAACTCGAAGCCGACACGCAACGGCGGGTTCATCAACCGCTACGTCTTCCCCGACGGCGAGCTCGAGTCGGTCGGCGCGATCGTGTCCGCCATCCACGACAACGGCCTCGAAGTCCGCCACGAGGAGAACTTCCGTGAGCACTACGCACGGACCTGCGCCGCGTGGAGCGCCAACCTGGAGGAGCACTGGGACCAGGCCGTGGCGGAGGTCGGCGAGGGCGTCGCCAGGGTGTGGCGTCTCTACCTGGCAGGGTCGCGTCTCGGCTTCGCGCAGCGGCGCATCGAGCTCCACCAGGTCCTGGCAGTCAAGACCGACGACCACGGGTCCTCCGGCTTCCCGCTGCGCCGCCTCGACTACTCGAGGCCGTCGAGGGTCTGACCGGGCCGCTCAGCGGTAGGGGACGCTCAGGCGGCGACGGCCCTGCGGCGTTGGATGATCGAACGGTCCGGCCAGCGGACGTCGCTCACGAGGCGCAGCTTCTCCATCACTTTGATCAGCATCGCGCTCAGGTCGACTTCGAGTGCGCGTACGCCGTGCCTCGCCGACGTCGG
>JAKAZH010000065.1 GCA_021815935.1 Actinomycetes bacterium | reverse complement strand
AGAGCCGCCACCAGGATTCCGATCGATGCGATCGTCGCTGCGGCGTTGATAAGGCGGTTCCCGAACTCGACCCAAGCATGGAACCGGAGCGGGGCGACAATGCTGGTGGAGGTGCAGTCGGGCCACGTCGTGCAGCCGAGCCCCGATCCGCTAAGGCGGACGGCTGCGCCCGAGATAATGGTTACAGCGAGGACGCAGACGGCGGCGAACGCCATTCGTCGGAACGCGTCGGGGCTGACGCGAAAGTGATCGCGACGGCCTGAAAGTAACTCCATCGTCGCTCATGCTAGGACTACGCGGTAAGGCAAGACCAGCGCCCGCTTTGTCCGAGTGCGCAGACCTGGCGTAGCATGACCTTGATGGCCGCAGTCGCATCAGCATCGGTTGACGTATCTGCGGTCGCACGTGCACGAGGATTCGTGGCTTTGACCAAGCCGAGGATCATCGAACTTCTGCTTGTCACCACCATCCCGACGATGTTCGTCGCAGAGCGCGGTTTGCCCCGGGTTACCCTCATGGTGGCCACGCTCGTCGGTGGCACGCTCGCAGCCGGCGGCGCGAACGCCATCAACATGGTCGTCGACCGTGACATCGATTCGATAATGCGACGCACCCGTAACAGGCCGCTGGTCACTGGCCTGATCTCGCCCGCCCAAGCCCTTGTCTTCGCTGTCGGGCTGGAGGTGGCTGCATTCGCGGAGTTGTGGACGACCGTAAACCTGCTGTCGGCTCTCCTCGCCGTAAGCGCGACGGCCTTCTACGTGTTCGTCTATACGATGTGGCTGAAGAGGACCTCGAAGCAGAACATCGTCGTAGGGGGCGCGGCCGGAGCAGTTCCGGTGCTCGTGGGTTGGGCGGCTGTCCGGGGTAGCCTCGGCTTGGCGCCGGTTGTTCTCTTTGCTCTCATGTTCCTATGGACACCCCCGCACTTCTGGGCGCTCGCAATCCGGTACCGGGAGGACTACCGCTCCGTCGAAGTGCCGATGCTGCCGGCCGTGGCGTCGATCGAGAAGACGACAGCGCAGATTCTCGTCTACACGGTCCTCGTCGTGGTCGCATCCGCGGCGTTCGGCGTGGCGGCTGCCCTCGGACCGCTCTATTGGAGTGCGGCCGCGCTCGGAGGAGCGGCTTTCGTCCTACTTGCTGGCCGGCTGTGGCGCCGGCCTAGTGAGCAATCGGCGATGACGCTGTTTCACTGGTCTATCAGCTACGTGACCCTCCTCTTCGTGGCAATGGGAATCGATGTTCTGATCTTTCGCTGAGAGACGCTCCCGCTCAAGGGGAGCAGTCGCTCAGTCCCAGCGGAACGTCCCTGCGGCGGCCACAGGAGCGACGACCGCCCAGCAGGCCAGTACGAGCCACTCTCCGAAGCTTTGAGGGACCGCTGCGTTCACAGCGGAGTGCAGTACCTGTGAGAGGGCGCCGGACGGAAGACTCTCGGCTACATAGCGCAGTCCGGCCGGGAGTCTTGAAATCGGAAAAATCATCCCGCCGAGAAGCAGAAGCGCGAGGTAAAGGCCGTTCGCTGCCGCCAATGTGACCTCGGCGCGAAGCGACCCGGCCATCAGCAGGCCTAGGCCGGTGAATGCACTGGTGCCGGCGAGCAGGGCGATAGCTGCCAAGCCCAGCGGACCATTCGGGCGCCAACCGAGTGCCACGGCCACCCCGCTGAGCACGATTACCTGGAAGACTTCGACGGTCGCAGTGGCAGCTATTTTCGCTGCCAGCAGTTTCGGCCGGCCGAGCGGTGTGGAACCGAGACGTTTGAGCACCCCGTACTGGCGCTCGAACCCGGTCGCTATCGCGACGCTGACCATCGCCGATGACATCACGGCCAGCGCGAAGACTCCCGGGGCGAGGAAGTCCACGGGGCGGTCCACCCCTGAAGGGAGAGGAAGGACCTTGACCAGCGAGAAGAATACGAGTAGGGCGACGGGTATCGCCAAGTTGAGCAGGACGGCATCGCCGCGACGGATCGTCGAACGTATCTCGGTGGCGGTCTGCGCCCTCCAGGCCCTCCCGCCACTGCGACGCATCTGTCCCTGGAAGGCGGACTCGCCCGGGGTAGGCGTCACAGTTGGTCCGAGCCTGTCGATTGTCCTGTGATGTCCAAAAACACGTCTTCGAGGGTCGCACCGACCCGGAGGCCTGCGAGTGGGAGGTCGAGCTTCGCCAACCAAGAAGTGATGGCGGCGACCGCCTGGCGGCTGTCCGATGCTCCGCCGTCGCCTTCGAGCGCGACTGTATAGCTGCCGGGAGTCGTTTCGTACACGGCTGCTGCGAGCAGTTCGGCCAGGGGGCTCGTGTCGAGTCCATCCTTGGCGTTGAAACGGACACGTCGAGCGCTCGGGGACGAAGCGATCAGATCTTTGGGACGCCCCGCGGCGACAATCCTGCCCCCGTCCATGATCACAATGCGGTCCGCAAGTTTCTCGGCCTCTTCGAGCTCGTGAGTGGTGACCACCACCGCGGCCCCCGAGCCACGGAGGGACGAAATTTTCTCCCGAATTACAAGCCGTCCATGTGGATCCACCCCGGCGGTCGGCTCGTCAAGGAAAGCGACGTCCGGTCGGCCTATCAACGCGAGTGCCAGCGACAACCGCTGCTGCTCGCCTCCAGACATTCGCCGCCACGGTGTGCGCGCCACGCCGCCCAGATCGAGTTCGTCGAGGAGGTTTTGCGGGTCGAGCGGTCGGGCGTAGTAGGACGCGAACAGTTTCAGGGCCTCGCCTGCCCCTATCCCGGGGTACACTCCGCCCTTTTGGAGCATAACACCCATTCGTAGCGCTAGCGCCCGGTGTGAGCGCCGGTCCGAGGGATCGAGGCCGAGCACACGGACGCGGCCCGCCGACGGAGCGCGGTATCCCTCCAGTGTCTCGACGGTCGACGTCTTACCCGCACCGTTGCGCCCGAGCAAGGCAACGATCTCCCCGGACGCTACCCTGAGGTGTAGTGAATCGACGGCGACCTTCCTCCCGTAGCGAACCGTCAGGTCGCACACTTCGATTGCCGTCTCGTCGCGGTCCACTGCGGTCGCGAACCTACCGCTGTTCTGACCGCGAGTATTAATGATGGCTGTGGAAATGGAGGACAAGTGATCGAGGCCCGCAACCTCTCGAAGAGCTACGGGGCTACCCTCGCCGTCGACGACCTCACTTTCGACGTGAAGCCGGGGACGGTGACGGGCTTTCTCGGTCCGAACGGGGCAGGGAAGACGACGACGATGCGAATGATCGTCGGCCTCGACCGCCCGACCAAGGGGACGGTGACCATCGACGGTCGCCGCTATCGGGACCTTCCGGTACCTCTGCAGGAGGTCGGTGCCCTCCTCGACGCGAAGGCGTTCCACGGGGGCCGCTCCGGGTACAACCACCTTCTCTGCCTCGCGCAGGCGAATGGCATCCCCCGTCGGCGTGTGGACGAGGTACTTGCCATAGTTGGCCTGGATGCCGCAGCGAAGCGTCGAGCGAAGGCCTTCTCCTTGGGGATGGGCCAGAGGCTCGGCATCGCTGCGGCCCTCCTCGGCGACCCGCAGATCCTCATTTTCGACGAACCCGTCAACGGTCTCGACCCTGAAGGCATCGCGTGGGTCCGCCGACTCATGCGCGATCTTGCCGGCACCGGACGAACCGTTTTCGTTTCGAGTCACTTGATGAGCGAGATGGCCCTGACCGCAGACCACGTGATCGTGATCGGGCGTGGTCGGATGATCAGGGACGAGAGCACTGCGCGATTCATCGATTCGAGCTCGACGAAGTCGGTCCTGGTCCGCTCCCCTGCTACACGACGCCTGGACGAGCTTCTTTCGAGGGAAGGGGCAACCGTGCAAACGGATCCGAGTGGCGCGCTCGTCGTTGTAGGGCTCGAAGCTGCCCGTGTCGGCGAGATCGCTGCGCAGGCCGGCATCGTGTTGCACGAGCTTGCACCTCAGCGGGCGTCCTTGGAGGAAGCGTTTATGGAGTTGACAAGTGAGAGCGTGGAATTCCACGCCACCGGTTCGACCAATGGGGGGCAGGGGGACCGATGACGACGCAACCGTACAGTTTCGCCAACGTGGCCCGTTCGGAGTGGACGAAGCTTCGTACAGTGCGGTCTACGTTTTGGACCTTTGCCGTCGGGGGTGTCCTCGGGGTCGGCCTTTCCGCCCTGATTTCGGGGGTTTCGGCGAGCCACTACTACAGCGATGTGGTGATCCGTGCAACGTGGGATCCCGTCGGACGAAGCATCCGGCCTTTGCTTCTTGCGCAGCTGGCGTTTGCCGTGCTTGGCGTCCTGACTGTTACGGCGGAGTACTCGACCGGGATGATACGCACCAGCCTTGCCGCTGTCCCGAAACGAACGAAGATGATGGCAGCGAAGATGACGATTTCGGCTGTCTCGACGCTAGTCGTCGGCGAGGTAGTCGCTTTTGCTGCTTTCCTGGTGGGACAAACGATGATCCACTCCGTTCAGCCGACGGTCCCGTACGCGACTCTTGGCCAGCACGATGTGTTGAGGGTGGTGATCGGAGCCGGGCTTTACCTGGCGCTTGTCGGGCTGCTTGCCAGCGGGTTCGCCGTACTTCTGCGCCATGCGGCTGCAGGTATCGCCGTGATCGTCGCGATGTTGTTCATAATCCCAGGTTTGGCGGCTGCTCTACCGTCTTCGTGGTCGCAGCCGATCGAGGAGTACTGGCCGACTAACGCCGGCACGGAGGTCTACTCGCTAGGACACGGAGCACACTCGCTGAGCGCTTGGGCCGGCCTGGGGGAGATGGCGCTTTTCACCGCTGTGGTCATCGGGGTCGCTTTTTACGTCCTCGAGCGGCGCGACGCGTAGGTGACTGTCGAGCCGGCGCTCTGGGTGGTCCGCCACGGCCAGACGGAGTGGAGCAGGGACGGGCGGCACACCGGTAGAACCGACGTCGAGCTTACCGTTGACGGCGAACTTCAGGCCACGGCCTTGTCGAGGTTTGCCGAGGGTTTGGCTGCGCAGCGAGTCCTGGTCAGCCCTCGCGTCAGAGCGAGACGGACAGCAGAGCTGGCCGGCTTGGTGCCGTTCGAGGTCGTAGCGGACCTGGCGGAGTGGGACTACGGGGACCTCGAGGGATTGACCACCGCTGAGATCCACGAGAGCTACCCGGGATGGTCCATCTGGGATGGCCCGTGGCCGGGAGGCGAATCTTCTACCGATGTGGGCGCCAGGGCTGACCGTGTCATCGACCTGGTACGCTCCGGCGTCGAAGCGAAGGTCATTGCAGTGTGCCACGGCCACTTCGGTCGTGTCCTGGCAGCCAGGTGGGTTGGAGCGCCGGTGAGCACAGGTCGATGGCTCGAGCTTGACACCGCCGCATGGTCACAGCTCGGCTGGGACCGCGGAAGCCCCGTAGTCACCCATTGGAATGTGCCGGCAGGCTGCGGAGGCGGGGACCGGTGACAGACATCGGTGGGCTCGGGCCCTACGGAGGTCCAGGAAGTTCGGGTCCTGCGGCGAGCTGCTACGTGCACGCAGGTCGCGTCGCCGGTGCAATGTGTAGACGTTGCGGCCGCCCTATCTGCCCCGAGTGCATGCGAGAAGCGCCGGTCGGATGGCAATGCACGTCCTGCGTGCGTGAAGGTGCCCGCGTTTCGCCGAGCGTTCGATGGCAGCCGCGCAGGCAGGGGACTCTCGGCGCTACCCGAATCACTCCCGCTGTCATCGCGATAATCGCAATCAACGCCGCAATCTACGGCTACGAGGCCGGTCACCCGGCATTTGAAGAGAAGTACTGGTTGGTGCCTTTCGAAGTGCACTACACGGGGCGATGGTTCCAGCTGATCACATCGGCGTTCCTGCATGCCAGCGTCGAGCACATCGTTCTCAACATGATCACCCTCGCCATCGTCGGCCCGCCCGTCGAGGCGGCAATCGGGCGGACCAGGTTCGTGATCGTGTACCTGTTGGCGGCGTTTGGAGGCGGCGTCGCCTTCTACCTGTTCGCGCCGATCAACGAAGCAGGGCTCGGGGCCTCCGGGGCGATCTTCGGCGTCATGGGGGCGTACTACGTCCTCGCGCGCGCCCGAAGATGGGAGACCCAGACGATCACCGTGCTGCTCGTGCTTAACCTCGTGTTCTCCTTTGCCGTTCCCGGTATTGCCTGGCAGGCGCACCTCGGCGGGATAGTCGTGGGAGCCGCGGCGTGTGCCGGTCTGCTGTTTCGGGGACGCCGACCGGTCGAGTTTCAGCCGAGCGGCGTCGCGCAGACATTGCAAGCTGCAGTCGTCGCTGTAGTCGGGGTGGCCGCGCTGTCCGCCCTGTCGCTGCTGGCCCCCGGGCAGATCCACCTGCTGTAGTGATGGAACGCGACGTCGTCATCGTCGGTGGTGGCCTTGCAGGCTTGAACGCCGCCCGGCTCCTCGTAGCGGCGGGTCGCTCGGTCAGCGTGTTGGAGGCTGCCGACGCCGTGGGTGGAAGGGTACGCACCGACGTGGTGGAGGGCTTTCGCCTGGACCGCGGTTTTCAGGTTCTCAACACTTCATACCCGGCGGCGAAGGCGGCGCTCGACTTCGCAGCGCTGGACCTCCGCCGGTTCGTCAAAGGGGCCCTCGTACGCTTCGGCGGCGGGGACCACCGCATCGCGGATCCGGTCCGCAGCTGGCGCCTGCTTCCAAATGTCTTTGGCGAAGGTCTGCTCGGATGGCAGGACCGGCGCTCGATTGCCCGACTCTCGGCGATGTGCGCTTACGCGCCGGTAGCCGGCCAGTTGGCCTCGCCGGATTGCGCCACCTCGGATTTCTTGGCAAGTGTCGGGGTGAGCGAATCAGGCCAGGCGAGGTTTTTTGCTCCGTTCCTGTCCGGTGTCCTGCTCGATCCTGTACTCGAAACGTCGAGCCGCTACACGCGGATGGTTTGGCGTTCGTTCGTGCGGGGCCGGGTCGTCGTCCCCGCGATGGGCATGCAGGCAATACCGGATCAGCTTGCCGGTGGGCTTCCGCTCGGCTGCGTGCAGGTGAACACGACCGTGACGTCGGTCGCTCCGGGCGCAGTGACGATCAGCGGAGGGGAGCGCATCGAAGCCCGCTCGGTGATAGTGGCGACCGACGCTACCAGCGCGTGCCGTCTGCTCGGGTGGCGCGAAGAACATCGTTGGAGAGGGGTCACGACCTTCTACCACGTTATGGAAGAAAGTGACGGCGACCAGGGCAGGTTTCACGGCGCGGTGGATCCGATGCTCCGCCTCGACGCCGAGCACCCCGATCTGATCGCAAACACGGTCCCGATCAGTTCGGTGTCGCCGCTGTACGCTCCGAGCGGTTCGACCCTGATCTCGACGAGCGTCGTCGGGGACCGTAGGTCGGAGTCGGGTCTCGAGGAGCGGGTCCGGCACCGTTTGGCGGTTCTGTACCGATGCGCCCCTGAGGCCCTACGGCTCCTACGTACCTATAGCATCGACGAGGCCGCGCCGGCAGCCCTGCCGCCCTTGTCGATTCGCAACCCTGTTCGGGTAGCACCCGGTCTGTTCGTGTGCGGCGACTGGCGTGACACGCCCTCGATCCAAGGGGCGCTCGTGTCTGGACGCAGGGCGGCGAAGGCCGTACTCGAGGCCACTTAGAGCGCTGGCGCGATTCCGGCCGCAGCCCGTAGTCGGTCGACCGTCCGTGCGACAGCGATCGTGGAAGCGAGTGGGTGTAGCGCCGGCTTTACTCCGGCGACCACGGCGGCGAACTCGTCGAGCATAAGTCGATACATCTCGCCTCCTCCCACATAACAGTCCTCGGCGACGTCGCCGGCGCCTCGGCGAATGTAGGAGGTGTCCGTAGGGCCGGGTGTGAAAGCCCGCTCGACCGACAGTGAACCGGCTGACCCCATGAGGTCCACCCGCTGACGCTCAGAGGAATCAAACGAGCAGCTGAAGCTCGCCACAAGGCCGCGCTCGAAGCGCAGGAGCCCGGCGAAAGAAGTGTCGACCCCTACGACGCGACTCTCGTGTCTGTCGGCAGGCGCAGGCAGCGCAACGGCCGCGACCGACTCGGGCTCGCCACCCCCGAAGGCGAGCAGCGGGGCGACGCAGTAGATCCCCAGATCGAACAGGGCCCCTCCTCCCATCGACGGGTCCCACCGGTGGTTGCCTGGACGGTCCAGACGCCCAGCGAAGACGGCGTGAGCAAGGCGGGGTTCGCCGAGGATGCCCTGCGCTACGACGTCGGCAATCGCGCGGCTTCGCGGGTGAAACGGTGTCATGTACGCCTCCAGCAGGACGAGCCCGGCCGCTGAGGCCGCCCGCGCCATTGTTGCGGCGTCTGACGCGCTAACGGCGAGGGGCTTTTCGCACAGGACGTGCTTCCCGGCGGCGAGGGACGCTTCCACCCACTGCAGGTGAAGCGAGTTCGGCAACGGGATGTACACGGCATCGACGTTCAGGTCTTCGAGAAGGGCCTCGTAACATCGATACAAAGCGACGTCGTCGCCCAGGCCGGCAAGGTCGGGACTGGAGCGGTCGCTACTCAAACTGGCGGCAGCGACAATCGTCGCCGACTCGGACGCGCGCAGCGCCGGAAGGACCGCCAGCCGGGCGATCATGGCGGTCGGGGCGAGAACGCCCCATTTGAGTGGCGCCACGCCTACTTCAGCCATGTGACGCCCATCCGAGGGCTTTCACCGTCTAGCGCCCGGGAACCGTAAGATCCACCACCGCACCGCCGGCGTCCAGCGAGCGCTGCGCGGCGTCGAGGACAGCGACGACGTTGCGTGCCGAGCGGGGTTCGACCGCAAGCGGCTCGCCCAGAAGAAGATGGTCGGCGAGGTTCGCGTGGAACGGGAAGTCACCCGGCGGGGGCAAGGGCACCGTCTCCTCGATCAACCCGCTGATCCCTGCGTACGTCGCCATCTTGACGTCTGCCGGCGCCTCAGCGTGATGGGCCAC
>JAKAZH010000064.1 GCA_021815935.1 Actinomycetes bacterium | reverse complement strand
CGGGCTCTCGAAGGACCGCGTCGCGGACCTCGGCGCGGGTGAGCGTCGCACGAGACGGACGGGGACCAATGTCGCGAAAGCGAAGAGCTGCCCTCCAGTCCTGCTCACGCCACACCGGCAGAGAGGCGGGGTAGGCGGCGAGGATGGCCGAGACGATGGCGGTAATCCGCTGGGTGTCGCGGTCCCACAAGCCCGACGGGAGGGTTTCGTCAACGTTCGATTCGCCTGGAGCGGCAACGGTTTGAGCCATGCAGTGACCGTCCGTCCGACGACCATGACGTCGAAATGACCTCCGGTGGTCATTCGCCGGACATCCCCCGGCCCTGTGTAGTGATGTGACTAGATTTGAGGAAGTGACTGCGACTGCCACGGGCTCAGGACCGACTCTGCTGAAGGCGCTCGTGAAAGAGCGCAGGCTGACCGTTGGCGAGACCGTGGCCGTCCTTCAACGCCGAGCCGACCGGATGGGAGAAAGTGGCTTCGCTCTCACGGAGCGTCAGCTCCGCAGGTGGCTCAAGGGCGACGTGTTAACAACCGAGGGCGTCCGGCCTGCGAACATTCGAGTGACCGAGGCCGAGTTCGACTGGCCTATGGCGACGCTGCTGTCTGTCGATCAGCGACTCGCCGATCACCAGACGCCTCGACCGGCTCCCCACGAGGATCGTCGACTTCGCACGGAGGAGTTCGTTGCGTGGGTAGCCGGGCACTCTGCGCTCAGCTATGAGACCGCCTACACGGCCGTCGCCGAAAGCGCCACACGGATCGCTGCTGCGTCGCTCATCACCAAGGCGACGCGTGACCACGCCCGCTCCCAGGTCGGCAGAGCCCAGCTCGCCGGAGCGCTCAGCGCCTACTACGCAGGCCCAGCCGGCTTCTACACTGCACGGGTCGGCCGGTTAGTGGTGGAGCTCAGCCTCCTAGCCTTGCCGGATTGGGTTGGTTTGGCTATTCCGCTGGGCGGAAGCGCCGAGGCTTGCCGCCTCACATCCAGGGGCGACGCCTTGGCGCCTCGCCTGAGCGACCAACAGGCGCTGGCCGCCATCGAGCGCCTAGCAGCGGTGGAGGTCGGTGACACGATGATGGTCGACAACCCGCTCTATCGGCTCACCGCGATCGAAATCGGAACCGTCAAGCTGGCAGCCGACTTCGGGTGCACAAGCTTCGCTACCTACGCGTTGACCGGTGACCTGCTCGAATCCGAGCTGCGTGACCAGATACGCCTCGGGGTGCATGACCCTCACAGGATGCGCCTGCCGCTTCGTGAAGCCTGGCTGCCGACCTCGGCCAACGGACTTGCCGTGGATCGGCGCGTCTGCGTTGGCGGCCCGGTTTGCCTGGTAGCCATCTCGGACGGGGATCAGTACCAACTTTTGGTGCAAGAACGTTCCGCCCAGGTCCTCAACGTTACTGGGACGCTTGCGGTCGTCCCCAAGGCATTCCACCAGCCGACCGTCGACCCCCACGGCGAGACCCGAATATCGACGACCCTCGAGCGCGAGTTGGAGGAGGAGCTGTTCGGTCGACCGGACCTCGAGCAGCTCTCCGAGGTCTCGGCGCGGCGCGCCGCGCCACTTCACTCTCTCAACGCTTCCGCTCCGATGGACTGGCTGCACTCCCATCGCGAGGCGTGGCAGATGGAATGCACCGGCTTCGGCGTCAACATGGTCAGCGGCAACTACGAGTTCTCATGCCTCATGGCGATCCACGACCCGGCCTGGTGGTGCCTCTACGGGCACATGTTAGAAGCGAACTGGGAGACCAAACGACTGCATCGCTACTCCTCCCTGGACTACGACGGGGTGCTCGAACTGATCGGCGATCCTCGCTGGAGCAACGAGGGGCTGTTCGCCTTCATCGAAGGGCTGCGCCGACTCACCGTGCTCGACGCTCGCCGAGTCCAGATGCCAGCAGTGGAGTTCGCAGCCTGATGGCGACCGGCGCCTGGCATGTCGGCAACGCTGTCGCCGAATCTCAGGACCACCGCGGCTGGCTCATCGGGCACTTCCTAAGCGACCAGGATGTCCGCCATACCGAGGACGTAGAGATCAAATGGGGTGTACATCCCCGCGGGGACCAACGGGCCGCGTGGCACGGCAACGAGTACCGCACGACCGTCGTGCTTCTCGTAAAGGGAAAGTTTCGCATCACGTTGTCGCTAGACGCTCGCACCCTTGAGCGTGAGGGCGATTACGCGATGTGGGGACCCGGTATCGGGCACTCTTGGGAGGCGTTGGAGGACTCCGTCGTGATCACCGTAAGGTGGCCATCCACGCCAGGACAATGAGGTAACCCACATGGCCGAAGCGACGCTGAACGCAGCCCTCACCTAACGGTCGGTTCGCTAGGCGGGGGAAGTAGGGGAACTTTCGACGGTCGCACTTTTCCCTCAGAGGCCTCCATCGTCTCTTCCTGCTATCCCCCTCCGAACTTCCCTATTTCCCCACTGATTGGAAGGAAGTCCTGCTAGAAGGGCTACAAGAGGGAGGGGGAAGTCCAGGGGAACCCAGTCCCACCTTCCCCACTTCCCCACTTTCCCGTATCTCGTGTAGCTCGAGAGTGCCCCCCGCCCAACTGGCGAATCGTAGGAGATTGGCAGGTCCTGTCGAGGCTCCCCCAGCTCCTTCTTTGCAAACATATGTCGTCAGCCCTGATCGATCCCACCAGCACGGGCGGGCGTGGCGTCGATCACCAGGGTGGCGCTCCTTTCGGCCGATTCGGCGGTGTAAATCCAGCAAGCGATTCGACCGTTGTGGAATGGTCGTATCAGTGGTTAGCCTTCTGGGGCGCGCTCCGCCGTGCGGACAAAAGTAGGTCGCGCACAAGTACGGTTCCGTAGTCGTATCCGGTCTTTGTTCTAGGAACTCTCCAGGATCTGCCGTTTCATCGCAGCAAACTCGTCGGCTGTTACAACACCATCTTGGTGTAGCTTGCCAAGGCGCTCAAGCGCCGCCAGCCTGTCGGTAGTGGCTGATGCGGGGAGGATGTCCGTGTTGGAACGGATCCGGCCGAGAACACCAGATAAGCGAATGCGAAGCTGCTCTGGCGCCTCAGCAGCATGGAAGAAAAAGGCCTCTAGATCGCTTGCCTGGTATCGGATCACTGTGTGAATCTTCGTCCGAGTAGTGAGCTTATTTAGTACGGAGGCGACGATCATGCCATCGAGAGCGCCGTGAAGTCCGAACCCGCCACCTACGAAACCTCCACCTGACTTCACGATCCCTGGACCAGAGAACTCCAGATTTGTCGTGTCCGGATATGACCGCTCAAAACGGGGCACCCACGACCCCTCGGGAAGTACCCATATGCCACGTTCGGTGAAATGCAGTCTGCACGCGGCACCTGGCATGAAGTCTTTGTCATAGCCGTAGCCACCAAGAAGTACACACTCCTCCACGGAGGCGACAAGCGTCTCGCCTTCTCGCAAAGTCTTCTGTTGCTGTTCTATCTCAAGCCGCTGCTGTTCCATCTCACGCCGAGATGCCCACACCGCATCGTTTTGAATATCGCTAGCAGCCCGAAAAGCAACTTTCGCGGCCAGATCCGGATAAGTCTCTACGATGGCTGCCCAGATTATGGTCCAACCACTTTCAGTCAGGGGTTCTGAGAGGAGGGTCTTCGTTCGCGCATAGCCCGATCGCTCGACCCGGAACTCGACTTTGTTCCAGCCAAAGTGAAGGTTCTCACTTCGGGCGTAGTTCGGTTGCAACCCGGACGGTGCGCGCCATGGAACCGGCGGTGCTTGTTTGTCCAGAGTCACGTGTCCACCTTCCATCGCGTCCTCATCCTTAACCCTTGGTCTTGGAGCGGTAAAGCTCGAAGGGCATCTATACTCGCGCCGGATCGGATATGCTCGTGGGGGCGTTGTTGTCTGTAACGTCACGGCTATGAACAGCGACATCTGCCATCGCCGATGTCGTTGTTGTCTGCGCCCCAACTGTTCGGGCAGAAAGCATGCCAGGCTGGAGGTAGCTCTCATGCGCGCAACGATCCCGGAGTACCACGTCGATAACCCCTTCCCGGCCGTGCAACCTTCTCAACGTGCCGGAAGGTAGCAGAGGACGACCACTACCGCAAGAATTGTCAGATCCTCTCGTGGAGGAGCAAGATCAGGCTAGGTTGTGCTCCCCTCATAAGCGCCTGCGACAGCTCACGCTACTGAGATAACGGGAGGAGTTTCAACAGCGGTCACCCAGATCTCACTATGCGGGCGCTTTGGAATTCAGCGAGGTCTTGCGAACAACGAGCCGATGACCACGGAGAATGCGGCGCTAAGGAGGAATGACGTGAGAGGGCCGCCCACCCCAGCACCCGCAAACTCCTCTCTGCCGCCTTCTCGCTTCTTCGCTCAGCGCCTTACCACGACGAGAGCGCCGGGACGCGAACTCCGCTCATTTCCGAAGAGCCGACAAAGACCGAAGTACGGGTGCAGCACTCCCCGACCCGGTCGGGAAGCCGCCGGAACCGCCCCGCTTGGCGCGGTCACCGGGCTCTTTCTCGGGTTGCCGATACGAGGCGCTGGCCGGCGGCTTGGAATGATGTTGTCGCGCGCTCGTTCGACTACCTGGTGGCCGAGACAGCTGCGGCGGACGTCACGGGGTGGGGAATCGGTTGGCCGGGCGGCTGGGCAACCGAGAAACGTCCGCCCTGGGGCTACGCACAGCTGCTCGCCCTCGGGCTCGGCGAGGTCAGCTCTGCGCTGGACATGGACCCCAATGACGGGGAGGACCTGACGGAAATTCCAACGTTCCCGCTGCTCATGCTCGCTACCGAGGCGGGGGGTGAGAGTTCGCGTCGCCTCGTCTAGCGTCAACACCGATGCACCTCCGTCCGTTGACCGTCGACGACGCCGACTTGTGCGCTGCCGCGCAGCTGGCGGCGTTGGCCGCTCTTCGAGCCCAGATCGGACTCCCCTCGATCCCGAACGGGCAAGACCTGGTGGCCGCCTGCAGTGCCCGTATCCGACACCTGGTCGCTACCGACCCGAACGGCTCTTGGCTCACCGAGACCGACAACACCGTGACCGGATTCGCTCAGGCTGCCCGACGCGACGATCTGTGGGTGCTCGCCCACCTGTTTGTGGCCCCGTCAGCTCAATCACAGGGACTTGGATCGGCTTTGCTCAACGCTGTGACCCGCTACGAAAGCAGCGCCCCACGAGCGATAATCGGCTCCACCGCCGATCCACGGGCTATCAGAAGCTACGCCCGTCTCGATGGGTTCGAGGTGCATCCCTGCGTGACGGCATCCGGTCGCCTCCGCAATCCGACCTTGGACCGAGACCGCGCCGGGCGGCACGGAGAACCCGCAGTACGCAACGGCACGCGCGACGACCTGGCCGAGATAGCAGCTCTCGACTTGGCCCTTCGCCGCGGCGCCCACGGTGCCGACATGAGGCACCTCCTTGACAGCGGTCACGAGCTCCTTGTAGTCGATGACCGCGGTTACGCTGTCAGCTGTCCGGGGACCGTGGTCTTGGTAGCTGGGGTCGACACGCAGGCGGCGACTGCCTTGCTGCGGGCCGCGATCGGCCGAGCAACTTCGATCCATGCCGAGGTCCAGCTCCCACGTATGACAGCGGGCCAGCAGTGGGCGATCCGTCTCTCCGTCGAAGCCGGATTGGCTCTCCGACCGTGGGGGCCGCTGATCACTCGCGGCTTCCCGGCCCCGCCGACCCCCTACCTACCTCATTCTGCGCTCTGCTGAGTCCATCCACCGGTCGCCGATCCCGACTGAAGTCCGCCAGCAGGCGCCGGCGATGTGCACCGTGACACGGTCGGCCACCACGGCCCAGCCTGATCGGCACTCTGGGAGCAGGACCACCGCCCACTGCGCGTAGGGCTGCAAGCAGCTCGATGCTCTCGCCCCGGACAGCGGTGGGGCCGCTCCGAGTTGGGCGGCAGATCGGACGGTGTTCTGTCGGGTCGGCCGACGTGACGGATGGCGAATCGGAGCTCTGTCCGATCGCACACGAGACGTCCGGCTTACAACCGTCCGCTGCGTGGGTAGCAGACTTTGGCCGGCGCAGGGAGTTTTGAGTACATGTCGAGAGAGGGGTTCCCGGCTACTCGGTCCCTAACGGTGGTGCAGTCAGTTCCCAGGTGCGGCCCTTGTGGCCGTTGTCGGCGCATGCGACAGTCCAGCCGGCTTGGCGGAGCGCGCTCTCGTGGCGTTTGAGACGGCTGCTGACCGCTTTGGGCGACGGCCATTGGGCACGCCATGCGCGGGCCATGTCCCCGTTCGGGTCAAGGAGGCCGAGAAGCTCGGTGGCGGTACCGGCAAAGCGGTCCCGGATTGTGCTGCGCACGGCGGTGAAGAACGGGTCGTCGGCGACAGTGTCGGCCAGTAGCAGCCCTTGGCGGTACCGGAGACGGGCCAGGGTGTCGGTACCTCGTATGGTGTCGGCCTGGGCGGCCATACGCCCGAGCACGGCGAGGCGGGGCAGGTCCACGTTGGGTTCGGGTGCGGCCATGGTCGCGGCGAGCAAGTCGAGCAGCGCACCAAGGACGCTGGGCTGGGCTTTGGTGAAAGAGGAGAGGAGGGTGTCCTCCGCGACGCGCCCGGTCTCTCCCGGGTCAACTTCGACGGGGATCATGCGGGTGATCAGGTCGGGGCGCAGGACCGGAACCTCGACCGCTGTGGCGAGCACAGGCCGGCCGACGTCGAGGGTGACCGTGGCGGTGTCGGTATGCAGCCGCCGGTACGTTTCGGTGCGACCGGTGACCATGGTACAGAGGGTGTCTGACTGCTCGGCGGTGATGACAGACAGGTTGTCAAGCCACACGGTCCAGCCGGCCGCGGACGCGACGAACATGTTCCGGTTGGCCCGGTCCTCGTCGGCGAGGGAACGCGGTTCTGGCATGTCCCCGCATGCCCGGGTGAGACATCGAGCTGCGGTGGTCTTTCCGCCTCCAGCGGGACCGGTGATGTAGAGCAGTCCGGCAGCGGCTTCGTGTTCAGGCTGGGTCTGGGCGAGCATCCAGGCGAGCACGAGAGACCGGTCGGCCGGATCGACGCGAACGTACTGCCACAGGTCGTCGAGGTCCCCGCCGTGGTCGGGGAGGGGCATCTCGCGGATCAGGTCGCTGCGACGAAACCAGCAGCCGGGGTGGCTCTCGACGCTCCATCCGTCCTCGGCGATGCGGACACATACCCCGTCGGGACGGCCTGGGTCCCACCACAGGGCGCCGTCGGGACCGCGTCCCCATCGCAGCTGCGGTGAGGCCGCCAGCGGGGTCGCGGCGCCCGCAAAACGGGTGAGGGCGGTGGTCAGCGTCGAGGCCGCCGGGATCGGTTCGTCGGGGCAGCGCTCAGCGAAACGGGCGGTGGCACGCTGGCGTAGCTCGGGGGTGTCGAACGGGCGGAGGATGCCACCGTTGGGCCGGCCGTGGCTACGCCGAGGCATGGCCCACACATCGTCGCCGTGGCGCACCGGCCACCACCACGCGGAGAGCATTGCTGCAAGGCGGTGTGTGACATGGCCTGCCACGATGCCATCACGACCGGTTCGCTGAAGGGCACGCCACGCTCGGCGCATCTCCGTCTCGGGCTCGTAACCGGACGGTCCGGGTACATCGTGTTCGTCGAGGCCGACAAGGTGAAGCGGCGGGGACAGCTCCTCGCCGGAGACGGCTTCCACCCCCTCCTCAGCCCAGTCGTCTTCGAGTGGGACGTCGTTGGCAAAGTTAGAGTCGTTCATTGCAGGAAATACCTCGCTGTGACTGGGGCCCCCGGGTACCGACTGGGGCCTCGGTGACCGGGAGCGAACTCGGGGTTCGGGGTCAGATCGTCGGGCTGGCGGTCGCCTCGCCGGCAACGAGAACAGGCGCCGTTCCGGTCGTTCGCCGGGTCCGATGGCTGGGGTTCACCAAACGCTCTGCGGTTACCGAGCGCCACTCGCCGCTGGGGCCGCCGGTGAGGGTGACCGAGCCGTCGGTTCCTCTGCCTCGCACGGTCCACTCGCCGCGCAGGCCACGCACCCGCACCTGGGTGCCGGCGGGCGGCACGACCAGCTGTGCGGAGCGACTAGCAACCGGGGATCGTGCTCTGACGCTGATGGTCGTCTCGGAGTGGCACGGTCCTCCTGCGCGCTCCGTGCTTGGCGCAGGCGTCTCCTCGGCCACCGTCCGCCCGTGGACCTCGCCGATCCCCTCCTCCTGGCTTGTCTTGACGGCGGGGTGGGAGTGAACCCAGGCGAGCCCGGCGTTGTCGAGACGACCCATTGCTCTGGTGACCGTGACGTAGGCGAGCATGGCCTCAGCTCTGGGGATGGGTCCGACCGCACCGGTGGCCGGGTCGGCTTTCGGCTCGCGAAAGTCGCTGGCGACAAGGACCTGCCCCCACTCCCTCCCCTTGGCCTTATGCGCGGTGGAGACCGCCAGGTCCGCCTCGGCTTCTGGGACACAGCCTCGGATGGCGGCGATAATCGCCTCTGGTCCGTGGGTGTCGATGAGTTTGACGGCGACGGCAAGGTCGGATCCGCCTGGGTCGTTCTCGGCGTATTCCTCGACATCGGCCCAGTCGTTGAACGCGACCAGCTCGGGGTGCCCGGCGGGCTGGCCGGCACGGAGCCGCTTGGCGGCTTCGGCCAACGCGACCATGTCCTCGCCGCCGCCGACGAGAGCGACAGGTCTTCCGTCGTCTTGGGCTGCCATCACCTCGGCGACACATCCGGCGTTGGTCCTACACAACACGGCCTCTGGCATCTCGACTGGGCCGAGGGTCGAAACCCGATGGGGTGAGCCGGCGAGTCGCAGTCGGGCGTCGAGGACCCCGAGCCATACATTCGCCTCTTCTGCGACTGCCGGACCGAACCGCCACGACTGGGTGAGCGCGACCCGATGGTCGGCCGGCGCACGCTCCAGGAAGTCTGTGGCGCCCCGCCACCCGTAGATCGCCTGGGCGGAGTCGCCGACCGCCACGAGCTGCGCGTCTTGGCGGACGAGCACGTCCGCGACGGCCGGGTCTGCATCCTGGGCCTCGTCAAAAAGTACGAAGTCGTAGGTAAGGCTCGGTCGCGACAGCTGCCAGAGCTTCAGGTAGACGTCGTGTGATGGCTTCAGGCGCCCCGAGGTCGAGGTCAGGTCAGCCCAGGCCCGTCTGGCGACGGCGACCACCGTGGCCGACAACCCGGCCAGATCTGTGCCGTCGGGGGCTTCGGGTCGGGGGAAATGTCTGGCGGTGATCACCTCGTCGGCCGAGTGACAGAAGCCGGCGACGGTCCTCAACGACATCG
>JAKAZH010000063.1 GCA_021815935.1 Actinomycetes bacterium | reverse complement strand
TATCCTCGGAGGATCCTTTCCCTCGGCGGTTCGCCCCCCGTCGGGCTGCCCTTTCAGCACCCGGTGCTGGTGCTCCACCCCTGAGTGCACGAGCGAAGTCCCCGCCCTTCGCTCAAAGCCTGAGACGGTGGGACACCGATACCGTTGCTTGCATCCCCTCGAGGCGGAGAGTTCCCAAGACACTGCCCGGGCCTCACAACCGCTGGAATTCCGAAGCTAACTTCTCCGACTTTATTCAGCAGTCGTGACGAGGGCCAGGGAGGCGGCGGTGACGATGTCGTGAACCGAGTCAGCGACCTCCAGCCGTATCGCCGGCTCTAGAAGCGAAGCAGCCTTGAGCGACTCGATGCTCACTGAGACGACCCCCGGCTCGTCCCTGGACGTCTCCCCGTCCGCCTTGGCGAAGACCGCCCGCATCGCGGCGTTGTCGTCGAGGACGTGAGCGACGAGACGGTCTACGCCGGCCTGGTCGGCTGCGACGCCGATAGCGCCGAGAAGCACAGTCCCAAGGCCGCGACCCTGATTACCGTCGGTGGTGGTGAACGCAATCTCGGCTTGGCCGCGCAGCGAGGTGCGTACATACCGGGCGCTCGCCATGCCATCGCCGGTTGTAGAATCAATTGCCACCCAGGCGAAGTGGTCCACGAAGTCGATGTCAACCAGGTAGTCGATCAGCTTCTGCGACGGCGGTGTCGGGCTGAAAAACCGGCGCCTGAGCGACTCGGCCGAAAGGTGGCGGATAGCGTCCGTCAAGTTCGCACGGTCACTCGGCAGGAGCGGTCTGAGCAGCACGCTGTGCCCGTCGCGCAAGGGAACACGGATCGGCCGGCAGTCCTCCGCCAACCGTCTGCTAGCCAGGGCCTGTATCCGCTGGCGAGCTGATTCGATGTCGACGAGCACTTCGAGGGCATCTGGGCCACCGGAGGCGAGCAGGCAATCTTCCAAGGTACGGATGGTGGCACTACGCGGAGCGTCGCGAAGCAGTGAGAGCTCGCCGAGGATCGCTCCTCGCGACGCGACCACTATGCGTCGCTCGGCCTTCCCTTCCGACATTGTCACTTCGATTGTCCCGGCGACTACAACCCAGAACCTGTCGCCTTTGTCTCCCTGGCGGCTCAACTCGACACCGGCGGGAACTGTGTCTACTGACATCAGCGCCGACAGAACGGCGACCTCCTCGCTCGTCGCTCCACTCAAAATGTCGAGGGTGCTGAGTGCCGCCGAAGGATCCTGCGGCATTCGCCCGCCTGCCTGTTACTGCGGCGGCCCGCTCGGAAGTGTCACGGAGGCGGTGGCACTTTGACCGGTCGGCGTGGTCCACCCAATACTTACGTGGTTCCCGGGGTGCAGCTGGGAGATCAGGTTGGTGAGCGACGCAGGGGAGGTGACGCTCGTCCCGTCGAGCGACGTTATGACGTCGTTTGCAGCGAGTCCAGCGCTCGCCGCTGCTCCGTTCGCGATGACACCGGCCACCTGAGCTCCTACGACACCTGACGCGCTTGTCGCCGTGTTGACCTCAACGCCGAGGAACGCCGTGGCGCCGATGTGCACCGTTGTGCTCGCACTACCAGCGCGGATCTGCGACGCAATGGACATCGCCTCGTTGATGGGGATCGCGAAACCCTCGTTTCCCTGAGTCTGGAACGAGAACCCCGTCGAGGCTGCGGTATCCATGCCGATCACCTGGCCCGCTGCGTTGATCAGCGCCCCGCCGGAGTCGCCGGGTTGTATCGCGGCGTTTGTTTGGATCAGGTTCGAAAGCTTCTCGCTAGTCCCGTTACCGGCATCTTGGGCGGTGATGGACTGACCGAGCGCAGTCACCTGCCCGGCGGCGCTACTTGGCGTGCCGCCGACGCCGCCGGCGTTGCCGAGGCCGATCACCGAGTCGCCGACTTTCACATTTCCAGAGTTGGCTACCGACGCCGCCGCCAAGCCGGACGCGCCGACGAGTTTGATCACCGCGACATCCCGGAAGCGGTCGTAGCCCACGACAGTCGCCTGGTAGGTCCGGCCGTTGGCGACGTCGACGACCTTGATGGCGGTCTCGCCTTCGATGACGTGGTTGTTGGTCAAGATGTAGCCGTTAGACGTGAGCACGATACCCGTTCCGGCCGCAGCCGCCTGCTGATACGAAAGCTGGGTGTCGATATCGACCAACCACCTGCTCGCCGTTGCGGCGACCCCGCTCAGCGCGGGATTGGTCGAGCCGGAACCCGTGCCGAGGCCCGCACCGCCGCTGAAAGGATTGAGGGTGCTTCCGCCCGAGGACCCCGAACCCGATCCCGTGCCGGTGCCGCTTGACGATCCGGTGCCGCCTGACGACCCGGTGCCCCCAGACGATCCGGTGCCACCGGAGCTTCCCGCCGGCGTCTGACCGAGCGCTGTCTGGCTTGCCGAAGTCCACACTCCGTGGCCGATGCCAAGGCCTACCAGAAGGCCGACCGCCAGGAGGAGGGCCGTCACGACGCTCGGAAGGCTCCGCCGCGGCCTTGCGCGTCCCCAACCTCCCGACCAGCCACCAGGCGTGTACGGGCCCGGCGGGGTTCCTCCGGGCGGATAGGAACCTTGGCCGTACCCGCCTTGAGGCGAACCAAAGCCGCCCGGCTGGAAACCACCCTGGGGATACCCGCCGGGAGGGCCCCCGTAGCCACCCTGGGAGTAACCGCCTTGCGGGTAGGCCCTGGGAGGGTACGCACCCTGCTGGTAGGGGCCCCCAGGCGTGGAGTAGCCGCCCGGTCCGTAACCGCCCTGTCCGTAACCGCCCGGCGCGCCCTGCTGCGCTTGGGCGCTACCGCCGTCGCCGGCGTTCCAGGCGCGGTCCCACTCGGGGGGTGGTGGCGGGGGAGTCCAAGACCCACCAGTGTGGGTCCACTGCTCGGCGTTCGGAGGCTCTTGCGGCTCTGTGTCTCTTGGGTGCTCAGGATCGTACATGGTCTCCCACCAGGGTAGGTCAGGACTTGACAATAAAGGTTACGTTCCCGTACCTGAGCGGGAGATGAGACGCACCTAATTTGCACGCCATGTCATGGCGGCTGGGTGATGGTGACAACAGCCCGAAGGAAGGTGAGACGCCTATAGCCAGTTCAACCGTATTGGCCTACCAGGCAAAATGGTAGAGTATTGCCGTGCGCACTACCATCGACTCCTCAGGTCGCCTAGTGGTACCCAAAGTGCTCCGAGACGCCCTTGGATTGCGTGGTGGCGAGGACGTCGAAATCCGTACCTGCGACGGCCATCTAGAAGTGGAGCCCGTCCTAAGCCCGATGCATCTCGAGCGACGTGACGGTGGGATCGTCGCCGTTCCCGACATCGAATTACCGACTCTGACATCGGATCTCGTGCGCGAGGCACTTGAGCAGACCCGAGTTTGATCGCCGTTGATTCAAGTGTTGTCGTTGCCGGCTTCGCCTCATGGCACGAGCTTCACGAAGCCGCCCGGGTAGTCCTTGACGGTCACCCTCAGGCGATCGGTCACGCGATCGTCGAGTCTTATTCGGTGCTCACCAGGCTGCCGCCACCGCACCGCGCTGCGCCGGGCCTTGTGCGCGAGTTCCTCTCCGAGCGATTTCCAAACCCCTACTTGGTGCTGTCCGGCGAGCGGCTGCATGACCTCCTCCTAGACTTAGTCGATGCCGGGGTTAAGGGCGGCGCTTCCTACGACGCCCTCATCGCTTTGACTGCCCGTGAATACGGCGCCGAGCTTCTAAGCGCTGATCGTCGAGCGAAGATGACATACGACGTTGTGGGCGTTCGTAGCCGGCTTCTTCGATAGGCGGAGCGGTCAGCTTCGAAGTTCTCGAAACGGCCGGGTCTTGTCGTCGCTCGGCTCCTTCGGAAGTCCGAGCACACGTTCGGCGAGGATATTGTGCTGGATCTCGTCGGTTCCGCCGTAGATCTGCGGGCCCTGCGCAAACAGCGCCATCTCCGTAAGCGGCGAGGCGAGACTCCCCCCTGGAAGGCCCTGCAAGGAAGCTGCGCCGGCAGAGTTGTAGGCGTGGAGCATGCCTCGCGGCCCGGCGATGCTCAGTCCGAGGTCACGCGACAGCCTGAGGATGATGCTCATCGACAGCTTTGCCATGTTCCCGACCCCGGCCAGGTCGGATCCGCTGGCGCGCAGCGCCTTCTGGCGAAGCGTCATGTAACGTCCTATCTCGGTGAGCGTGTGCAGCTGGGCGAGACCCTGACGTACCGTCGGGTCCGCGGTCACCCCGAACTCAGACGCCAGAGCCCGGACAAGCGCTGCGGCGCCGCCGACCCCGCCGGGGCCCCCGGAACCACCCCGCGTACGCGACGCGACGAGGTCGCCCACGCGTTTGGTCAGGTCGCCGGCAATAGAACCGGCGACGGCCGTGCTGGCGCCGCCGGACCCGCCGCCGGCCCCGAGGCCGGCACGCTCGAAGGCGAGGGTCGTGTTCGCCACCGCCCAACCGTTGCCCGCCCCGCCGATTACCGCCGAGTCCGGAACCCTCGCCTCGGTTAGGAAGACCTCGTTGAAAAGGGCCCTTCCGGTCATCTCGCGCAGCGGGCGCACCTCGACGCCGGGCTGCTTCATGTCGAACGCGAAGTAGGTGATCCCCTGGTGCTTGGGCACGTCGGGGTTGGTCCGGGCGAGCAGCATCCCCATGTCTGCGACCTGGCCTCCGGACGTCCACACTTTCTGGCCGGTCACGACCCACTCGTCGCCGTCACGCTCCGCTCGACATTGCAAGCCGGCAAGGTCGGATCCGGCCGCCGGTTCACTGAAGAGCTGGCACCACGACTCCTGGCCGACGACGATCGCGCTGATGTAGCGGCATGCCTGCTCCTCTGTGCCATGCGTCGCAATGGTCGGCGCCGCGAGCAGAAGGCCGAGCCCGCCGGGAGCCGGCAGCGCACCGAAGTCTGCGATGGTCTTCTGCGCCGCGACCGCCTCCGCCCGGGAGAGGCCGAGCCCGTAGCGGTCCTTGGGCAGCGTGGGTGCAGCCCACCCGGAGAGGCCGAGGCGCCCCCACCACTCGCCGACGGTCAAGTCGGGATCCCAGTTGAGCTCCAGCCACTCGTCGAGTTCAGTTACGGTTCCGGTATCGCTCAACGCGGGCATGCGGGACTCCTTGTGTCTTCGGCGGGTAAACCGTGATCCGATACTAGATGTAGGGAGGTCGATTAGTGATGTCCGTCACCGAAGCGGTCTTGGCGAGCGTCGTCGAGCGCCGTCCGCTCGACGACCGCGAGTCTTCAAGCCGAGACTTCACCCTGCAAGCGCTCCGGCGCCTGGAGCGGCCATACGACCGCTATGCCGACCCGACGCACGTGACCGGCTCTGCGTTGGTCATCGGACCCCGGGGGGTGCTCCTTCACCGCCACAAGAAGCTCGGCATCTGGTTGCAGCCTGGCGGTCACGTGGACATCGGGGAGTCGCCGTGGGAGGCAGCGCGAAGGGAGGCGGGCGAGGAGACCGGTCTCGCCTTCGCTCCTTGGCAGGACGTTCCTCGGCTGATCCACATGGACGTCCACTCCGGCGGGGGAGGCCACATCCACCTGGACCTGCGTTACCTGCTTGCGGCCCTCGGCGACGACGAACCGTCACCCGGGCCCGGTGAAAGCCCCGAAGTGCGTTGGTTCTCCTGGGACGACGCCATGCTCGTCGCTGACCCCGGCCTCAAAGCGCTGATCCACGCCACGCGTCCGTGGGAAGGCGAAGCGGCGTCCGGGGAGCCGGGCAGGTCTATCCTTGCGGGCGAAGCGGCCGCAGGAGAACCTCCTGGCTGACCGTGGCGAGATGGACCCCATGGCGGTCGAACACGTGACCTGCCGCGAGCCCTCTCGGCACCCCGACACCCTCACAGCGAAAGTCGTGGAGTTGCCAGCCCGTCTCGGGTATCCGCTGGTGGAACCAGATCGCGTGGTCGAGGCTCGTCCCGTTCCAATGCCGACCTTCGAGCCCGTCTCCGGCTTGC
Source organism: Actinomycetes bacterium (assembly GCA_021815935.1). Next base: position 3,456 of record JAKAZH010000063.1, on the reverse strand, counting down.
TGGGCGGAGCGGACGCAGTCGGTGGCAAGGTCGTCGGACAGGTAGGCGAGTGCGGCAGCGGCGTGAACCCAGCCCTGGCCGGCGGAGTCACGAACTTTCAGCCATGCCGTGGCGCGCCCGCCCTCGTCGTGGATCATGCGCCGTTCCATCATGTAACCCCATCCAGACTCGTCCAGGCCTTCAGGTCCGACGGTGTCGGGCATCGGGTGTGTCTGCAGGTAACGCTCGGCCTGGCCTACCTGGAACGACGCGGACATATGCAGGATCGCCCCGCTCGACTGCGACGCTACGACCGCTCTTGTGACGAAACTACGCCCGTTGCGAAGCCGGTCCACGTCGAAGCGGATCGGCTGGCTGGCGTCGCCGCGCCGGATGAAATACGCGTGAAGCGAGTGGATGACGTACTCTTCGTCGACCGTCGCTGCTGCAGCGACGAGAGATTGGGCGACTATCTGGCCGCCGAAAAGACCGCCCCAGGGGTAGCGCGGGCCCCCACCGACGTAGGAGTCGGGACCTCGGCGGTCCAGCTGCATCATCTCCGAAAATTTCACGTCGCGTGCGGCTCGATCCCGTGCACTGCGTCAGTCCTTCGTTGCGACCTGGTTGGGCGTGACGTGCATCACCGGCTCGAACCTCGGCACTTCCACGTCGACTGCTGCTCTTGTGAAAGCGGCGGTGAGCTGTCGCCGACATGCTTCGCATGGACCGAAGAAACGTTCGGTCACCTCCGCCTCGCATCTCGGGCACGCGAAGACCGAGCTCGAGCCGATCTCGTCTGGATCGCGGCGTGTCATACCCGGCGCACAATAGTGTGCCTAGGGCTCAGTGCAGTCCCAAAGCGGCCGAGCAAGCCGGCCACTGGCCCCACCCCGCCGCTGCCTCGAGCTTCTGTGCGGCGGCGTCCTGCGTTGACGGGGGCGCAAGGTCGGGGCGTCCGGGGAACCCGAGGTCACTCCAGGTCTGCTGCGTGAACTGGTAGGCGCCGTAGAAGCCGTTGCCGGTATCGGCGCCGTAGTTCCCTCCAGACTCGCAGTTTCGAAGCTCCGCCCAGATCCCTCCGGCGCTCGGCGAGGACGAGCCGCTCGACGGTGGCGCGATGGCCGATCCTGTGCTCGGCGCGGCGGACGTAGCGGTTTGCACGCCGAAGGAGACCACCGGGGCCACGACCCTTTCGAGACCGTTGCCTAGGGGAAGTCCCTGTGTGGCGTACGGACCCGCCGTGCCCGCTTGCTGGGCCGCGGATTGAGCGGCGCTCGCAGCCAGGTCCTGGCGGAGCGCAGCGAGCTGAACGTCGACCTGCGAGGCTTGGGCGACCGCAGCGGCCTTCGCTGCTCGCGCTGCGCCAACCGCAGCGTTCGCCGCCGCGAGGTCGTGCCCGAGTACCCTCTGGGCAGCGGAAACCTGTGACTCCATGATCGTGAAGTTCTGTAGCGCCTGGGTTACGTTGCCGGCGACGAGGCTCAGGTAGGTGTTGCGCAGGGTCGCGCCCAGGGCACCTGACGAATTCGATACCGGCAAAGCTCCCAACTCCCCGACGTAGCCGGCAAGCGCCGCGCTACGAAGAGCTGCGCGAGCAGCCTTAGCGCCGGCGGATATCCTCGCAAGATCCGATGCTTCGGTCGCGACCTCCTGCGCGAGCACCTGCGCTGCTGTCGTATCCTGCTCGAACGCGACGGTGGCCGCGTACACCCTCCCTGCGCCTGCTGTCACCTGCGAAGTGAGGGCGGCGATCTGTCCGCTTGACGAGCTGGCCCCTGACACGGCCGCCTTAGCGGTTAGGAGGACTACAGGCGCGCCGAGAATGACAAGTGCCACGCCTGAGCGGGCAAGTGTCCTCATCGCGCGACGTCGCCGAGCGCGTAAAGCAGCGGCGACAGCTCGCACCAGCGTGCACAAGCTTGGTGTTATGACATCGATAGTACCGGCAGTGACAGGCGCAAAGCCAGGCCGCACACTTGCGCTATGGACTAAACATGACGGGTCAGGCTGAGGATGGTCGAGAAAGGCGGCGGATGACGCAGGTGAAAGACGATCTCGAGGTGTCGCTCGGCGACGATCACGTAGCGGAAGTGAGGATCTGCCGACCCCCTAACAATTTCTTCGACGCTGCCCTGATCAGATCCCTCGCCGACACTTACGACCGGTTGGCCGCCGGGACGTGCCGGGCGATCGTGTTGTGCTCGCAGGGCAAGCACTTCTGTGCGGGCGCCGATTTTCACGGCGAAAGCGACGCTGACGCGCTCCCGGAGGACGGCGCCGAGGCGCTCTACCGGGAAGCGCTCCGACTTTTCCGTTGCGAGATCCCTGTCGTCGCCGCCGTACAAGGTGCCGCTGTGGGCGGAGGCCTCGGCCTGGCGTGCTCCGCCGATTTCCGCGTCGCTTGCCCCGAAGCTCGATTCTCCGCGAATTTTGCTCGACTCGGGTTCCATCAGGGTTTCGGGCTGAGCGTGTCGCTTCCCTCGATCGTCGGCCAGCAGGCTGCACTCGAGATGCTCTACACCGGGTCACGTCTGAATGGCGAGCAGGCTCGAAGCGTCGGGCTCTGCGATCGTCTGGTCCCGCTGGCTGACCTGGACGCCGCTGCGCGCCTTCTCGCAGGTGAGATTGCCGCTTCGGCACCTCTCGCCATCAGGTCGATCAGGCGGACCATGCGTTCCGAGCTCGCCGATCGGGTCGAAACTGTCCTCGACCGGGAGGATTCGGAGCAGATCCAGCTACGAAGGACCAGTGATTTCTCGGAGGGAACCGCTGCGAGCCTGCAACGCCGGCCTCCGCTGTTCACTGGCCACTGACCGCCGGCGACGGGTGAGCGCCCGATCGCGGTGGAGCAGGCGACTCGTCTAACGGATCTGGTGATAGAGGCCGTAGCCCCCCATGGCTATCGCAACCACCAAGGCCCCGGTGACCAGAACCGAGAACACCAGGTCCGCCTTCCTCGACACGAGGGCGTAGATCCCGACAATCTGCGCCAACACAAGCACGGCTCCTGCCGCATACACCAGCGTCACGTCGCCGAAGCGACCTGAAGGGACCCTTGGCGAGCTGAGCTTGGCGGCGGGACGGAAGTCACTGAGTGGAGATTAGTTCGCCGTCCCGAACGGGGCACGCCGGGATCGGGTGGCCCAAGAGAGAACCGAGAGAACCCTGGCTTCAGGGCGGCTCTCAGTAGCGGTACTGGTCTGACTTGAACGGGCCGGCCAGCTCGACACCTAGGTAGGAAGCTTGAGCCTCGGATAGGGACGTCAGCTTCACGCCGAGCTTCTCCAAGTGGAGCATCGCCACCTTCTCGTCCAGGCGTCGTGGCAGCACATAGACGCCGACCGGGTAGTCATCGGTTCTGGTGAAGAGCTCGATCTGCGCAAGAACCTGGTTGGTGAACGACGCCGACATGACAAAGCTCGGGTGTCCGGTGGCGCAGCCGAGGTTGACCAGGCGCCCTTCAGCCAGGACGATGAC
>JAKAZH010000062.1 GCA_021815935.1 Actinomycetes bacterium | reverse complement strand
CAACGGCGCGGACGGCATGGCGGAGGTCGTCACCGGGCTCGCCTCGCAGGGGCTGGCCCTCTTCGAGGCCCTCAAGCGGTCCATACCCCAAGGCGATGCCACCGCCGGCGCTGAGTCTTCCGGCAAACGAAACGGCTCCGGCGAGAGGAACTCCGCCCGCATGCCGCCAGGAGGAGTGTTGCCCTCAGTCCCGGACCCGGTTCCGCTCGCGAGGCCGGGCGCCGACAGCCCCGCGGGCCAAGAGGATCCCGCCAGCCGCTGACGCCCCGCCAGCCGCGAGGATCCTGCCAACAGCGAGGATCCTGCCGGCCGCATCCGGTGACCCGATAGTCGCTAGCCCCGATCGATTCCCGTCACCAAGACAGCGACCCGATCGGAACCTCCTATCGTCCCCTCACGAACCAGCTTGGTGACTCCGGCCAGGCCGGCGCTCCCGGTCGGCGAGGCGGGAAAACCGGCCGCACGGGCGGCGGCATGCGCACCTCGAAGCTCACCCTCGCTCGCGACGATAGCGGTGCCGCCCGTTGCAAGCATCCCTTTGACGACGGCGAGCCAGTCGTAGGTTTCGTCGTCGATTATCCCCGACGCCACACTGGTGGGTTGGTCCCATGGCCACATGAATGCGGAGCGTTGTCTCGCCGCCCGAGCGGCGTGGAGTTCGAGACGCCGACGGTTCGGGTAGTCTCCCGTGAGCGTCCGCAGCTTCGTGTAGGCACGCGCGAGCGGGGCGGCACCGGCCGGCTGCAGGGTGTGGATCCTCGGGGCTGAGCGAAGCACCCCCGATTCCACGGCGCCGTCGAAGGCGCGGATCGTGCTAGACGCGAGCGCACCTCCTCCCACTTGCACGACAAGGTGGTCGAGAGTGATCGAGTCGGCGACGAGGCGGGCGACGATCTCGAAGCCGAGCGTGCTGCCGCCTTCGATAGACAACGCGTTCAGGTTCCCCTGGCAAGTGAATGCAAGCGCCCCTGAGGCGATCCCGTCGAGCAGGCTGCGGAGGGTAGGGTCGCCGGTTTCGCCAGGTCGTCGCTTGCAGACGACGATATCCGCGCCGAGCTCCGTCAGCCGGTCACGGACGGTCGTGTCCGCATCCGTCGGTACGTACACCTTGAGTGGCCAGCCGGCAGCTCTCGCGATCACCGCCGCGCCGAGAGCGGCATTGCCGCAGCTTGCTATCCCGAGGGTCGGCCTGCAAGCAGGGTCTGTCATCCCTGCTGCTTCGCTCACGAGAAGGTGGATCATGACCCCCATGAGGTGGCGCGCCTTGTGGCTGCCCGAAACGTTGCCGGTCTCGTCTTTGACCCAAACCCCCCCGGCCGGGTCGAAGCCGAGCGTCTCCGAGATGGAACCGCTTCGAAAGAACGGGGTCACCGCGAACCCCCGACCGTCGAGCGGCGCAATGCGATCGTCGAGGCTCCCGACGATCTCGAGGTAAGCATCGTCGCTCAACCCGAGCGTTCGCGCACGACGGTAGGAGCGCAGCTGGCGGCGGAACACTACGAAGGGGTTCGCCGCTTCGAGCCCTCCGGTCGGGAACCCATCCGACAGGTCGATAGGCGCGGGGACAAGGACATGGTCGACGTCGCCTGCATCGAAGTTCGGGCAACGGAAAGCGTACGGATAGCTCGGATCGTCGACACTGACCTGCGCAGAGCAGCCCGAGCAGGTGAGTACCGGCTCCACGTCCATGCTCGACAGCTCAGCCTACTGTCGCACCGCTTCGGGCGTTGAACTCCCGGATCAGTTCGTCCCAAGCCGACACGACGGCCCGGATGGACCTCCAGAAGTCCTGGCGTCGTCGCGCCTCGAAGCGCTGTAGCGAAACGCCTTGCTGCTCCACCCAGGTGAAGTAGCCGAGGTTGAAGATCCGGGCCCGGTCGACCTGAGTGCATTCGACAGCGTTGTCGGTGCCGGCGCCGAGCATGAACCTTTCGAAGGAACTCGCCGCCTCTGTGCGGGCGAAGCCGTCCGGGAAGTCGCGTCCTGTGATTCGGTCCAGCTCACTTCGATAGAGGGCCGCTCCGTCGGTAGCGACGGTCAAAATGACGTCATCCTCGCCGAGGCCCAGCAGTTTCGCTGTCTTCACGGCGGCCACGACGTTGCAGATAGACGACAACCCGAAATGCTCGAGGCTGGCGAGCACTTCTTCGGGCACGCCGCGGTGTTCGTGAAGGTAGCGCCGGCCCTCAGGAGCGTCGAAGGTCACCGCCAGACGGTCTGTGGCCCGGTCACTGACGGCGACCACAACGTCGGTGTTGTAGACGTTATGGATAAAAGGAATGTGCTTGTCACCGATGCCCTGGATGTTGTGCTCGCCGAAACCGTTGCAGAGCATTGTCGGACATTCGAGAGCTTCGACTGCGACCACCTTCGCCCCGTAGCGCTCGGATAGGTGATCTCCTGCGCCGAGCGTTCCCGCCGAGCCGGTGGCCGACACGAACGCTCCGAGACGTGCAGCAGGTCGGCCCCGCGCGACATGTTCGAAGACGCGCCCGAGGGCCGCCCCGGTCACCTGGAAATGCGCAAGGTGGTTACCGAACTCGGAGAACTGGTTGAAGATCACGTTGCCGGGCTCGCGAGCGAGGGAAGCGCAACGGTCGTATATCTCCTTGACATTGCTCTCCGTGCCGGGGGTCGCAACGATGTCGGCACGGTCCTCGACCCACCGTTCGAGCCACTCGAAGCGTTCCCGGCTCATCCCTTCGGGAAGCACGGCAATCCCTCGCGAACTCATGAGGCGCGACACGGCGATGCCCCCCCGGCAGTAGTTACCGGTGGAGGGCCAAACCGCGCGGTCAGACGTCGGGTCGAAGCGACCGGTGATGATTCGAGGCGCGAGGCAGCCGTATGTGGCCAGCACCTTGTGCGCGCGTATCATCGGGAACCTGTCACCCAGCATGACGACTATCGGTGACCCGACTCCGGTCAGCGAGCTCGGCAGCACTACGTGGGCCGGCACGGGCTGCAGCGCGCTGCGTGCGGCGTCGTTGTGCCAGTGCACCCGGAACAAGTTGAGCGGGTTAGCGTCGTCTGGACCGACCCGGCGCAGGGCCTCTTGGACTCCGGTCGGGATCTTCGACGGGTCGGTCAGCTCCTCGAAGGTCGGAAGCACGATGTTGCGCTCCCGGAAACGTTCGACAGTCCGCTCGAGGACCGACTCGTCGCCTACCGTCGTTTCGAGCCCCGGCAACCCCGAGATGTGGTTGTGGCCGGCGTGGATGCTCACTCGGCCGGACGCGATGGCGGCGTCAGAGCCATAGCCGTGTACATCGCCACCCCAACGGGCAGTGCAGCCTCGTCGATTACGAAGCGGTTGGAGTGGTTCGGTGCGGCGTTGCTCACGCCTGGGGGCGAGGCGCCGAGAAACGCCATCGATCCGCGTACCTCGGCCAGCACACGGGACCAATCCTCTGCGCCCATGACCGGGGTGGGCATCTCCATGACGTGCTCGCTGCCGACGAGACCCCGTGCGATGTCGAGGGTGTGGCCGGCATAGTTAGCGTCATTGACGGTGACAGGATAGCTGTGACCTTCGATTTCGAAGCTCGCCTCACATCCATGGGCGGCCGCCGTCTGGGCGACGACATTGCGGAGAGATTCGAGCACGACGGCCCTGGTTCGGTCCGAAACCGCGCGCACCGTCCCGCCGAGAGCGACCTGTTCGGGGATGACGTTGGTAGCCGTTCCGGCGTGGATGGTGCTGACAGTCACGACGGCGGGATCGAATGCTGGAATCCGGCGGGTAACCATCGACTGGACCGCTGTCACCACGTGGCAGGCCGCAGTCACCGGGTCAACAGCGTCATGCGGCATTGAAGCGTGGCCGCCTTTGCCCGTAACGACAATCCGGAACTCGTCCGCTGACGCCATTATCGTTCCTGGCCGGCATGTGAGCATCCCGGATGGGAGCACCGACGAGACGTGTATCGCGAACGCGTCGTCGAAAGCTCCGTAACGTCGAAGCAGGCCGTCGTCGATCATCGCCTTCGCCCCGTCGTGGCCTTCCTCTCCCGGCTGGAACATCAGTACTACCCGTCCGGCGAGATCCTTGCGGTGCATGCTGAGAAGCTTCGCGGCCCCGAGTAGCATCGCTGTGTGCGCGTCGTGGCCGCACGCGTGCATCCGACCGGGAAGCGTCGAGGAAAATTCGAGGCCTGTGTCCTCAGGCATCTCCAGCGCGTCCATGTCGGCGCGAAGAAGGACGGTCCGTCCTTCTTGCTCGCCGTCAATCACAGCCTCGACCGAGCTGCAGGTCTCCCCCGAACGCGTCTTGAGGCCCAAGCCTTCGAGTGTGTCTACGACCAGGGTCTGCGTGTCGGGCAGCTCGAGGCCGATCTCCGGCCTGGCGTGTAGACGTCTGCGAAGGCTGACCGCCTCATCTGCCAGGAGTTCCGCCTGTGCGATCAGGTCGCGCTCGGCGAGATTGCCTGGCGCCGGGGAGTCTCCGCTTGGCATGTGGGATGTCGTCACGTCGCGAGCCTAGCCAAAGCAGTCGGTTCTGCTCCTGTCCGGGTAGGCTCGAAGTCGATGAGCGACGCAACGCCAGGAACAGAGCCTGAAGTTCTCTACCGAGTCGAGGGCCACGTGGCGACGGTCAGGTTGAATCGCCCTCACCGGCGCAACGCGATCTCGGCCCGGATGCTCTCGGAGCTGACCGAGGCTCTCGAAGCCGCCGAGTCCGACAGCGCCGTGCGGGCCGGGGTTCTCACCGGGGCGGGCAAAGCCTCCGAGATAGCAGGCAACGCCCCGCTGGCCGTGCAGGCGATGAAGCGACTTTTCCGCCACGGCCTCTCCGAGGACTTCGAGAGTCACACGCATCACGTGTTGCTGCAGACGATGCATCTTTTTTCCACCTCCGACTTGCGTGAAGGCATCACGGCGTTCGCGCAGCGACGAGCAGCGAACTTCGAGGGGCGCTGAAGTTGACTGCCGAGCCTGCGTCGACCGAGGGTCGAGATGGCGCTGTCGACCGAGCGGCACAGTCGCTTCGACGGGCGGCAGCCGACTCAGTGGCATGCCCGCCGGTGCGCGCCATGTTCGACTCGACTGCCGGCGTCGAGGCCGGATACGAGATCCAGGAGCGAAACACGGCGATCGAGCTTGCCGGCGGCCGGAGGGTGTCGGGTCGCAAGATCGGCCTCACGTCCAAGGCGGTGCAAAGCCAGCTGGGCGTCAGCCAGCCGGACTTCGGGACCCTCTTCGTGGACATGGAATATCCCGATGGTGCTGAGCTTCCCTTCTCGCGTCTGCTCCAGCCGAGAGTCGAGGCTGAGGTCGCCGTTGTGTTGGAGCGGGACCTCGACTCGGCTCCGCACGGGTTTGCCGAGGTGCTCCGGGCGGTGGCGTTCGTGCTGCCGGCGCTGGAGGTGGCGGACAGCCGAATCGAAGGCTGGGACATCACCCTTCTCGACACTGTCGCCGACAACGCAAGCGGAGGCCTCTACGTTCTCGGGACTCGTCCGGTGGCGCTCGGCGACGTCGACTTGCGAGAGGCGAAGATGTCAATGACTCTCGGCGGTTCGGTCGTCTCTAGCGGTGCTGGCTCCGACTGTCTCGGCCACCCGTTGAGCGCAGCCAGGTGGCTGGCGGACGCGCTTTGCGAGAGAGGCATACCGCTGCGAGCAGGAGACGTGATAATGACGGGGGCGCTAGGGCCGATGGTCGCCGGCGCTCGCGGCTCCGAGTTCGCGGCGAGTATCAGCGGGCTCGGCACTGTCCGCGCCCGCCTGGATTGACGCAAACGCGCTTTGCGGTGGTGGGATCGCACGCCGAGGCCTCGCGGAGGCGACCAGCCGTCCCTCGCACCAGAAGCTGAGCAGTGCCGGAGGCATCGGCCGTGCTACCAGGAACCCCTGCACCACGTCGGTGCCGATCTCGCGCAGAGCATTCAACTGTTCGACTGTCTCGACCCCTTCCGAGACCGTCGTCATGCCGAGACTTTTGGCAAGGTCGGTTATCAGCTTGACGAGCGAGGCGTCCTCGCTGGTGGTCACGTCGGAAATGAAGGTGCGGTCGATTTTGATGGTGTCGATAGGCAGGTGGTGCAGATGTGCAAGTGACGTGTATCCGGTCCCGAAGTCGTCGACGGCGATCCGGAAGCCGAGGTCGTGCACTTCTCGCAGTTGTGCTGCCACCTCCTCCAGGTCGGCAAGTATGACTGTCTCGGTTATCTCCAAAGTGATGCTCGTTGCGCTCACTCCGGTGTCGGCCATTACCGCCGTGAGGTCGTCGACGAGTCGGTGCCCGCGCAGGTGACGTCCTGAGACGTTGACTGCGACGCTCAGACCTCCAAGGATTGGGTCGTCGCGCCAGGCCTGCACCTGACGTGCCACATTTTCGAGGACCCAGTTGTCGATGTCGATGATTAGGTCACTGGCCTCGGCGAGTGGAATGAACTCCGCCGGGGAGACAGGGCCGTGATCGATCCGCTGCCAGCGCAGAAGAGCTTCGAGTCCGTATAGCTCCATGTCTGTGTTGACGAGCGGCTGGTAGAACACCGTGAGGCCGGAGGCGTCCCCGGCCAGTTCGTCGCGCAGGTCCCTTTCGACGCCGTCCCTGGCTGCAAGGCGCGCCTGCACTTCCTCGTCGAAAACCCCAATCGAGCCAGCCCCCTGCTGTTTGGCCTGGTAGAGGGCGAGGTCGGCGTGGGCGAGCAGGTCAAGAGCACCGACATCCTCCTTACCGCTCAACGCCAAGCCGACGCAGGCGCCGATGTCGAGGGTGAGCGACTGCCACTCGATCGGCTCGCACAGGGCAGAGATGAGCCTGAGCGCGACATACTCGGCTTCTCTGAGGGTGGTTATCCCTTCGGCGACCACGACGAACTCGTCACCTCCGATGCGAGCCACCAGGTCATGGCCTCTAGTCGCCGACAGCAGGCGCCGGCCGACTTGGCGCAACACATGGTCCCCGCAGCGGTGCCCGTGAAAATCATTGGCGCGTTTGAAGTTGTCCAAGTCCATGTAGAGAACCGCGACCGCCCCGCCTTGCGCTTTTGACCTGGCGATCGTCCGCTCGAGGGCGTCGACTACCGCAGCGCGGTTCATGAGGCCGGTCAGTGAATCATGTGTCGCTTCGAAGGAGAGCCGGTCTTGGAGCTCCTTGCGCTGGCGGATTGAGTCGGCCAGGGCGCGAAACGATCCTTGCAGTGCGCTTCCTAGGCGTCCTGGGAGCGGAGCGTCGAGAAGCTCATTGTCGAGGTCGCAGCGCGACAACGCTTCGCTCTTCGCCTCCAGCAGGCGAAGGTTTGCCATCAACGAGTTGAACGCGTCGGCCACAACTACTGTCTCGCGGGGACCGACTGGTGCTAGGTGCTCGACGTCAAGGCTTCCACGTACCACCGACAGCGCGACTCCGGCAAGCTGCTCCAGCGGACGAGAAATCGTCCGGGCGATCAGCACCGCCAACGACAGGGCGACAACGACGGCGAGCACAAGTAGAACGAGCCACAGCCAGAAGGACGAGGCGGCGCCGCTGGAGAGCCGATCGACTGCACCTATCGACGCGGTGCTGGCGCTCTGCGAGAGGCCGTCAAGAAGCGTCCAGTACTGTGTGGTTGACGAAAGTGCGTTTTCGAGTATCGCCTCATACGTCGAGGCCTCCGCGGGTGTCGGATCGGCGAGGAAGCTGTTGCCGGCTTCTGCTGCTGCGACCAGGTCAGTGTAAGCCACGTAGGAGGGGCTCGTCGCGAACTTGACCCACGAAGCGCGCACAGACGGAACTTCGGAGCTCGCTATGGAGCGGCCGGCAGCGGCGAGGATGGCTGCCGCCTGGGCTAACGCAATCGCCGGCGTCGGCGTCGCAGCCGGTGACTTCGCGCTCGACGGGGTCTCCCACAGTGTCCCGAGAGATCGGAGTTGACGGGTTGCTCCCTGCACGGCGCCGAGGGCGTAGTCGGAGGCGAGGATACTGAGCACGGCGCTGCGATTCGACGGGACGTCGAGGATCAAATCCCTGGCGCGCAGGAGTAGGGTTGACGCTGTAGTTTCAGTCGCGCGGCTGGCGGCACTAAACAGCGTTATCTGCGTTTGCACCGTCAGCTGCCGCGACGCCAGCGAGGCTCGTTCCGAGTACAGCGGTGACGAAACCTGCCGTGCCTCGGTGCGGGGGAGCAGGCGCAACGTGTCGTCGGTCACTCTTTGCGCGCTGAGAAGCTGACCAGGGATGCTAAACGCCGCTGGTCCGTCCCCCGTCGGGCCAGCCGTTGTCGCAGACGTGTTCGTGAGAATGAGATCGGCCAGGCTGTATGATTCCTCTGTCGCCAGGTCGGCGTCGAGCTCTATCAGGACGGCCGCATTCTTGACGTCTGTCTTGGCCGATTCGCTCGCGTTCATCTGGGAATGTGCGCTCGTGATCAGGGGAAGTGAAAGCGACACGAGGGCGACCATCGGCACGAGGGCGATGACCAAAAGGCGCGAGCCGACCCCGAAGCGAGCGGTCCAACTTCTAGACGCCGGGTTGTGTGCGACCCAACAGCGCAGACGACTGAGTCCTGCCGTCACTGCGGCACGTACCTTGGAGACGCCGGGAACCACACGAGGCGCATCGGAGTGCACCGTAGGGCACTTGAGTCAAGCGAAGATCACGCAACAACGACGTGCGGCACCATCTGGCACCACTTGGCGCCGCCGACGCAACCGTGGCCTCTAGTCGGCGCCGTCGGCTTCGGCTTCTGTTGTCGACGACGCCGAACCCGGCGATCCGACCGACGCCGGCGAACCGGGTCCACCCGGCGCCTTGGACCTGACGCGCCGTGCGGTTCTTCCGAGATGGCGAGTCATTATTGATCGCGCAGCTTCTACGTCGTGAGCGGCTACCGCGTCGACGAGCGCACGGTGCTCAGCCACGCCCGGCCTTCCCATGCGCGGGGCGACTGCTTGCGCTTCTTCGAGCGAGTGGCGCAGCGGCGCCTGTAGCGATTCGAGGAGGAAGCTGAGTGGACGGTTGTGGGCGGCTACGGCGAAACGCAGGTGGAACTCCGTTGAGCACCCGACGTCGTGATGCCCGGCTGCGAGCGCGGCGTCTGCGCGCTCGCAGATCCGTCGTAGATCCGCGAGGTCGTCCTCGGTCGCCCGCTCGCAAATGAGAGGAACGAGGCCCAACTCGAGGATCATGCGCGCCTCGGTGACTTCGTCGGCGTGGAGAGCGGCCATCGACAGCATGTCGGTGATGCCCTCGCCGATCTTCGCGCTTGTCGGCATCTTGACGAACGCTCCGCCGCGGGCCCCGACTTTCGTGTCGATCATCCCTGCGCCTTCGAGCAGGCGCAGCGCATCTCTTACGGTGACCCTGCTCACCCCGAACTGCTGACAGAGGTCACGTTCCGACGGAAGCCGGTCACCCGGGCGGAGGTGGCCCTCGCGGACGAGCCCACGAATCTGGTCGGCGATCAGCTCGGAGATCCGACCTGAC
>JAKAZH010000061.1 GCA_021815935.1 Actinomycetes bacterium | reverse complement strand
GACCAGCTAGTTCTCCGAAATCTGCCTCCCGCAAGAAGGTAACCATGATCGCCAGGAAGTTCGTCGTCGGCATCCACCTCACGCCCGGACTCCCGAATAAGTTCGTTCTGACTCCTGCCCGTCTCGGCCGATATTGGAGTGCACGATGCGGTCCAGCCTTCACCTCCAACATTGCCGAACCTCTGCCTGTACGGACGGTGGCTATTGACGTTGTCGTGGCATCCCTGTCGTTGCACTACTTCCGTTAGGCCACGACGATCGCGATCTTTGCGGAACCTCACCGGGTTTTGCGACCGGGTGGCTGTTGCTGTTAAGAGTCAACGCCAACGACGACCTGAACTACGGTGCCGGGATCGGTGAGGATCGAGCCCGGCCATTTTCCGCAGTAGGGGCGAATTAAGTCAGCCGTGCAAACGCTTCTTTGTCGAGGACACAATACGCGCTGCTCTAACAGATCTCTTCGAGATCTCTCACCTGGTAACACCGCCGCACCATTGACCGCTACGGTGCGCCAAAACAGGTCTGCGAGTGTCTCATGCGTAAATGCGTCGATGTTGGCTAAGTCCTTGAGCCGGCGTTTGAGCACGCCTCAGTCACCGGTGCGAACCAGGTCGAGATCGAGGACCGGGCGATCCTCTTCGCTCCAGCGGCCATCGACTACGTCGGGCTCTTTCCCGAGGCCTTCGACGACTTCCGGACGACCCGCTTCCTCGAGCGCCTCGGGTACTGGAACTCGCGCTAGGGTCGTCGGAGTGTATGAGCGCCCTGGTGGCCTCCTGTGCCGTCATGGCAAACACGGACAATGTCAACGGTGATAAAAACCAGATCCACCTGACGAACGTCGAGCCGTCGCCATCGTGGAGAGGGTTACTAGATGCGCGACCCGCCTCGACCTCAACGACGGTGTCCAGCGCCCCGACTACGCCGTGGTCGATTGCGCCGGCTGGCACGTCGGCGTACAATTCTGAGGCCAGCAGCCGGTGCCGGCCACCTTCCAGAACCCGCCGCTGGTCACGTTCTGCGTCGAAGTGACGACCGCCGAGCCAGCCCATTCCGGCACACAGCCGGCAGCTACAGTTGTGCCGTGGCGGCACTCGACCTCAGCGCACCAGCCGGCCGGCGCCCCCACCGTGGCGCCCGATGATGTGGGGGAACGGGACGAGCTGGCCCAAGGTCGCCGCCGTTGTTGCGACGATCGCACTCGCTGGCGGCGGCGGTCTCGTTGCCGCCCGGTCCTTGTCGTCGTCGGGACCATCGGGCTACCTGGACGCGAGCCCGTCACTTGCGCTGTTCATCCAGATGACGCGTAATGGCGGCCAGATGGCGGGCACGATCGTCGGCGCCTACATCTCCTCGTCGGGCCCCGGCCAGGTGCAGGCCGCTCACACCAGCTTTACCGGCATCGCTAACGGCGGCAGTGTCACGCTCACCTTCGGCAGCGGGCTGTTCGGGGCGACCAACCTGACGGGCACGTTGAGCGGCTCCACGCTCGTGCTGTCCGCACCTGGCGGAGGCGGATCGATCACCGACTACACGTTCCATACCGCCACCGTGGGCGCCTACAACGAGGCGGTAGCCGGGCTCGACAAGTCCGCTGCAGCGGCATACCAGCAGGAGCAGAAGCAAGCGGCGGCTGCGGCGCAGGCCCAGGCACAGCGGCACGCCGCAGCAGCCCAGGCCCAGGCACAACAGCAGGCCGACGAGGCGGTAGCGGAAGCGGCCTTCGTGCTCACCAGCGATCTATCCACCTTGGCACAGGACGCCACCTTCAAGTCGCAGCTTGCAGCTATGAGCCAGTCCTTGACGAAGACCCGGACGGCGCTCACGAAGACCCAGCAAAAGGCTCAGGCAGTCGAGGCGCTCGCGCTGGCTCATCCCAATGGTGACTCAGGCACCGTCTGCTACGACGCTCAGGAAGAGGTCGGCTACGACGCTCAGGAAATAGTCAGCTACGACGCGAGCGAATCAGTTGGCTACAACGCCACGGAGACTGTTAAGCCGGAGATCCAGACAGTGCAGGGTGACATCGCCACGGTGGAACACGACCTGGCGAAGCTGCAGACGGCTGATGCGAACGCGCCCTCGTACCATCCCGCCAGCGTGCCGAGCACGTCGACGGTCCACCAGGCCATCTCGAACGCCCAGGCGAACATCCTGGCCGCGATGAATACCACCAACAGCGATATCTCCACCGCCAACGGATACGTGGCGGCCGCCTACCGGGCCGCCAACCAGGCCATCGTGGCTGGCCACTGCGGCAGTGGGCTGGGCACTCCGCCGACGGTGCCACAGATCTCCACAAACCCAGGCTGACCACCCCGTATCCTTCGATCAACAGGCGGCACGCTGGCGCCGTGCTACCTCTCCGGCTCGGGTTGCGGAGCCACCGCTCGAGGCTGGCCGGCTGGCGAAGCCGCCCGGCAGCTGGCTCCCCGCCGGCCCGTCGCTTTGGAAGCCTCGAGGGTCTGCTGCTTGTCGGTTGGTGCCAGCTTCGTTATAGGCACCCCGAGGCGATCGACGGCCCTGGTTAGTTGTGGACCGAAGCCCCTGTGCGCCACGAGGCGCGTCAGGTCCACGCGGCAGTCCTTCGGTTTTCCATACGACGCCAACACAAACCCGGCCTCAGGGCACGGGTAGTCACCGAGGAGGCTGACCCGAGGTCATGTCCCAATGCAGTCGTGACACGTCGACCCAGAAATCGGCGATCGCTCGGTCGCCGACCGGCCCGACGAGCTCGTCGAGACGCTCGGCCACAGCGTCGAGGCAACGGCCCATGCGGTCATCGTTGAGCGTGCAAGCGCCGATACCGAATACCTCTTTGACGGCCCATACCCTGGCCCAGTCCTCCACCCGCAGCAGTCGGGGCGGCGACGTGAGGCGGTTCGCGACCAGCGCTTCGATCACCTGACCATGGGTGAGGATCGCCACATCACGCACAAGGCAGAGCCTGCCGACAAACCGGGCGATATCCAGCCTTCGTGCAAACTCGGCGACCATCGGCAACGACCCCAGCGTCTTCTCGACGCTCGGAGGTCCATAATCCCATCCATGTTCTTTAGGCACAGCAAAAGTTCGCGTCCACTACCAGCCCCGGATCTAAGTCTCAAAACTTCTTTCCTCAAGTGACCTCACGCCATGTCTGGAGCACGGGTCTAGTTGGCGGGTTGGGATCTGAGATCTCTGTAGGTTGGCTATCACTCCCCGCGAGGCCAGTCGCGTCGCCGTCGCCGTCGCCGTCGCCGTCGCCGTCGCCGTCGCCGAATGCCTGTCCACGGTGTGGCGTAGAGTCCGTCGAACTGGCAGACTTTATGCCATGCCCATCGGCTCGCTGGTGCCAGCATGGGACCGGGCGGGCGTCGACCCGTGTTGGTCTGGCCCCGGCGGGGACGTGTTCGTTCTGGGCGCCGGTTTCTCGATTGCGGTGTCGGAGGAGCTGGGCGACGAACACCGATTCCCTGACACGGCGCAGCTCGGACGGCGGGCAATAGTCCGCTTGGGAATCGCGGCAGCGCGAGATGCCGCCGAGGCCGGATGGTCCGAGAAGCGCCTCGACGGGAGGGGATTCGAGGGGTGGCTTGCCGGGTTGGCTGAGGATCAGCCGTACATGTCGAGCGCGGAGAACCTTAGGCGCAGGGCGCTGTATTTGGAGTTGGTCAAGTCCATGCGGGCTGTGCTGGTCGAGTGCGAGGAGCGGGTGGCTGAGATTCCGTCGTGGCTGCTCGATCTCGTCAGCGTCTGGCATGTGCGTCAGGCCAGCATCGTAACGTTTAACTATGACACGGTGATCGAGCGCTGCCTTGAACGTCTTTCGCTGGGTGCAGCGTCCGACGGCGGCTCGATCGCGTCCGGTGATGTTCTTGACGGTATCCCACCAGCGGCAAAGGGTGGCCATGTTGTATCCGGGTCGGGCGCGGCTACTTTCAGGTTGTTGAAGCTTCACGGTTCGACGTCGTGGTTCTGGGCGCCCGGCGACGTGGGGGGCACGAGCGTCGTGCGACTCGACCCCGAGATCGGCGCGTCCGAAAGCGACAGAGCAGTGAGCGATGAGAGGAGCCGAGTGCTGTTGGGTCGCGACCCGTTCATTGTGCCGCCAGTTGCTGCGAAGACATCCCTGTATGCCAATCCGATCACCAAGGAGTTGTGGACCAGAGCCCATCGAGCTTTGAGCGAGGCCCGCCGAGTTTATGTCGTCGGGTATTCTTGCCCTCCTGTTGACGTGACCGCTACCGGCCTTATTGCCGACACGCTGGCCAGTCGGAATGTCGATGCTCGGGTCGAGGTCGTCAACTTGGACGCCGATCCCGTATCGCAGGGACTCGAGGCCGCCGGGGTCACGGTATCGCGACGCCACAGCAGAGCGGGTGCTGTGAAAAAATTTGTCGCTGGCTACGTCGAGGATACCGCCGTTTATGTCGTCGAACATCTCCGCAGTTGGCAGCCCGAGCCCCGCAACGGGTTTGTGCGATTGGTGTGGGGTTCACCGCAGCACCCGTCGCACCAGTCAGACATCAGTACCTACATCGATAACGCGCGCCGGACACTCGTCGTGACACCTGTTGAAGACGACTCCCCGACTTGGGATCTGAATACCTTTTTCGATGACCTTCGCAACGTGGACCGGATCGTCGTCGAAGTCAGCCGTCGCCAGCACGCGGTGATCGACTGGATCCCGACTGCCCAGCAGCGCATCGTTGACGACGCTGCTGTCGTGGACTTGTGGTTCGTGAACCTTATGCCCTTAGGCCGCCCGCCGGCCTGGCTCCTACCGGTGCATTATCTGTATTCGTCTTCCTGCTGACCCGGCTTGGGGTGGCGGAGATCCACAGGTCAACTTCTGCACTCACAACTGTCGGCCGACACTAAAGCGCATCGTTTTCGAAGGGAACCTAAGCCCGCTACCGGTGCATGTGGACAACCCGCAAATCTGTAGGCATGGCGTCCCCCCGGTAACGGCGACCGTATCCCTTGCCGCCGCTTTGTAGGTCACTGTGACTTCCCGTAGCACCTTCCGAGTTCACATTTTTTCAAAGAACCTCGGGACGAACCGACTCAACATGACACGGCTCCGGGTCGTTTCCAATCTGGCCCCGCTCCGACTGAAGAGGGACATACCGTAAGTCAGAAGTGGACTCCGCGGTAGATGGCCATCACCGCTCATCGGACCATGCTGTCCTAGAGGTTCCTGTTTGATAAGACTGGGCGAACCTGCTGTGATATGACGGGGGGAGTGTTGAGGTGATTTGGCGAAGCCGGGCCCGTCTCACGCTTCCGTTGCTCCAGCTTCGATGACCGGCGGGGGCGCAGCAATCCGCCCAACTGTCGGTCCGGTGGCTGGAGAAGCGCCCTTGCCATCTGTAATCGGTTAGAGATGTGCGCGAGTGAAGTAGCTGTATTCATGGACCGTCGTGAAACTTGCGGAGGCGTAGAGAGCTATCGCGGCATTGTTGTCAGCCATGACGGCTAGGTACATGTGTTTGATACCCCTTCCGGCGGCTTCCTTGGCGAGGGTGTTGAGAATGGAGCTGGCGACGCCATTGCGCCGGTACCTGGGACCGGTGGCCATGCATTGGACTCCCGCCCATCCTCGCTCGATCACTAGTTGCCCGACCCCGGCCGTCTCAGAAGAGTGTAGGGCAGAGGCGAATATTTTCGGTAAGCGCGGCGCTAGAAGGACGTCGCGGTAGAGATCCTTGGCCGCATCGTTTAGGCAGCGAGAAGATTCAACGGTCCAGTACGCTCTAAACCAGTCGCCGCCGGGAGCGTTGGCTATCTCGACTGGGAGGGTTGGCCGGGTCCGCTCGATCACTTTGCTGGTCGTCGCTACTTGAACGAGTGTCCGGGCGGTTGACTGATAGCTGCGATGGTGCAGGTAGGCTGCGAGACCGTACGGTGCCGACGCGGTGGATGCCTGGATGATCGTGGGCGCGAAGTGCTGGCCGTAGAACGCCTCAGCGTGTGCCACTAGGTCTACGAGGTCGCTTTCGCTGCCTGAAGCGAGGGCTGAGTTCGCCCGGCGGGTCACGCCGTGAGTCCAGCGGTAGCGCCAACCGCCGTATAGTTCCTCGACTAGGGGGGGCCACGCGTCCGCGATCAGTTCGTCGAGGAGCGGCTTGCCTTGCACGGATGAAGCGTAGACGGACGCAGACCCATTGAATGCGGACGAGCGAGCTGCCAGGTGACCTTGGCGGTACCCTGTGAGCCAGTGAGGTAGGCACCCGAAGCGCAGGGCCCAGTTGTAGCGCCGCCCGGCGATAGCTATGTCGCCCAAGAGTGTCGGCGCGCTAGGAAAGCACGAGACGAGGCGATCCAGTTCGCATCTCGTCGGGCTCTACGGGAGTGAGGGTTTCGCTGCCGCCGATCCGTTTCGGACTTATCCGCCGAGCACGCGAAGCGGTTCTTTTGGCCATCCCCCGTGGTCGCCTGACGGGTTTGCGCCTCGGGGAGCTTTCCGTCGGATCGTGATGGTTGGGTGAAAGGATCCAGCTGCTTTCTGATTCGCTGGGCCTAGTATCGTCGGGGTTGTGGGCAGGAGCGTTTCTCTGGGCGAGGTGTGGTTGGGTATTGAGGGTGCGGCGCTTTTGCGGTGCGTTCTCGACGGCGACGAGGCATTCGTGGCGGCGAGGGTCGCGGCGATCGAGGCGTTGATTGCCCGGCTGGGCGGGGGGCCGTTCGCTGTGAGGTCGCCGGTCCCTGAGCTGGACGTGGAAGAAGGTTACCGGGCGTGGGCGCCCGTGTATGACGAGATGTCGAACGTTCTTATCCGGACGGAGGAGCCGCTCGTACTCGCCGGCCTTGACGGCGTGGGTGCGGGGGTGGCTCTTGACGCTGCTTGTGGTACCGGCCGCCTGGCCGGGCTGCTGGCCGGGCGGGGTCATCGAACCTTGGGCGTCGATCGCTCGGACGCGATGTTGGCCCGGGCACGCGAAAAGTTGGCGGGGGTCGAGTTCCGCACCGGCGACTTGACCTTGTTGCCGGTCGAGTCGGGGTCTGTCGATGTTGCTACATGCGGTTTGGCGTTGACTCATCTGGCTGATCCGGCTCCGGCGATCGGCGAGTTGGCCCGGGTGGTCCGCCCGGGTGGACGGGTGGTGATCTCTGACGCCCACCCGACTTTCGTGGCCTTGCAGGGTCAGGCGCTTTTCCCGGCCGGGGCCGGGTTCGCTTTCGTCAGGAATTTCCACCACCCCCATTCTGTGTATCTGCGGGCGTTCCGCAGCGCAGGCCTGGATGTCCTTGACTGCGCGGAGGCGCCGTCGGAGGCGGATTTCACCGTGGGCCTCACTGCCGGCGCCCCTGACGCGGCGGCGGCGCTTTGGGCGGACGTGCCGATAGCCCTAGTTTGGACCCTTCAACGCCGCTAAACGACGTCGAACCCGTCGGGACGACACTCGGGGGAGGAGGTGTCATGGATCAAAGACCAGCGACACCGTGCTACTGATGAACGCACCAACCAGGGCTCTACACAGTCCGGAAACTTTCGGATTGCTCGTCTGGGAAACCTCGCGCCAATCACTTGAAAGTTAGGCCTGTCTGCTCTTGGCGGTTCAATGCCTCGCAGACGAATCCTGGTCGGCCTGCCGGCGGGTCGGGCCGGCCCTGCTGGCATGTTGTATCAGCTGTCGGCTCGTGACGCGACTCGTGAACTCTAAGCGGGCGTAGGGGGTTTGAGTGGTGACGGGAGGTTTATGCGCACATGAAGGCCCCCGTGACCCCGGAGGTGATGAAGGCGCCATATTTTTCGAGCACAGACGCCACCGCGCGTCTCGTTCCATCAACGACGTCGGCCCAAGAGCACGCAACTTCGCTCTCATAGGCATCGGCGACGCTGGCGATGTAGTCGGCTGCCACGTCAGCGTCTGTGATGACCGCCTCGCTTTTGACGGGCGGCCGGACGCACGCCACGGTATCGAAAGCCGTTCGTAAAATCTCTGCGCCTTCGTCGAGCGAGAACGTGCGAGTAGCCCAATCGGACATTCGCCAGCCTGGCGTCGATTCTCGAACCACGGACTCGACGATCCGGCGAAGCGAAGCAATGTGATCCAATCCGTTGGTCACAACCACGCACTTCCCGCCGGGTAGCAGAACCCTTCTCATTTCTGCCACAGCGAAGATCGGGGCAGCAACGTGATACAGCATGTGAGCGGCCAGTATCACGTCCGTACAGCAGTCCTTGAGGGGCATAAACAAGGCGTCGGCATTGACGAGTCTCGGTCCGGACGCCGCACGCAGCATCCCGAGGGAAAGGTCACAGCCGACGACGTCGGCGCCCTGCCTCCGCAGACGCTCAAGGTGGCACCGTTTCCACATCCGACATCGACCACCCGGATGCCTTCGCCCGCTCCGGTAAGTCCGACCACCCAGCTGAGCAGGTCGAAGGGAGGTCCTGGTAGGCCCACAGCCGTTGGCGGGCTCTCAGGGTGGTGTCAGTCGAGTACTTCCCGGGATACGCTGCCACCGCCAAAGTCACCGACACCTGGCATCCCGGCGGACGATACTTCTACGCAGTAGCCGAGAAGAGGCGCGAGGGAATCCGGAAAGATGGTGCACCTGATGACAGTTGGTGGTTCTCCTCCAACGACTGTCTGGGATGTCCATCCGCTGCCGGCCACCGGTTGCCTTCCACCTTGCGACAAAGCCCGGCTCATTTGCAAGGACCCGGCGTTCGACGAACCGGTCACCGACGTCCACAGCGACAAGCACGGCTTTCACGAGATTCTCCCGCCCCGTGGCGGCCCGTGGCCGCCGGTAACGACGCGAAGCCGGTGGAATGGGTTAACGCTCCTAGGTGGCTGTCGGTAGCGTCGGATGTGTTGGTGGTCGTGGGATGGGGGGGTGGTTGTCATGTGGCGAGTAGTTCGGCGATGAGTTGGTGTCCTTGGCGTTCGAAGGGGTGGTCTTCGACTTGGTAGCCCCACACGGCGGTTGCTATGGCTTCGCGTAGCTCGACGCGTTGCCACGACTCGGGTTCGCGTGGGTCGTCTCCGTAGCCGTCGAAGAATGCCGTTTCGAGTTCGGGGTTAGCGCGGAAGTGTTTCGCGGCGAGGCGGGCGAGGTCGGTGGCGGCCGGTCGGAGGTCCGCGCGGCCGAAGTCGATGACGCTGATCAGGCCGTTGTGGGTCAGCCAGTTGCGTGGCTGCCAGTCGCCGTGTGTCGGTAGGACCGTCGCGGGTGGTGTCGGCCAGGAGCCGATCAGTCGGCGTAGCTCGGTGACGGTGCTTTTCGTGAGCCGGTGTGGTTGATTGAGCCATCCGAGGGTCCGTTCGTTGGCGTGCGCCTCGAAGCCGACATCTATGGTCTGGTGTTGGGCGTGTAGGCGTGCGAGGAGGCGGCCGGCTTGGCGGTAGGTGTCGGGATCGTGTTCGTAGGTGCCGCCGTCGACAAGTTCGCCGTCTAGGTATTCGCGTGCGAGCAGTTTGGC
>JAKAZH010000060.1 GCA_021815935.1 Actinomycetes bacterium | reverse complement strand
GAATAGTGACCGACCAGTCGTGGTTCGGGTTGGACGCTACGGCATCGCCGGCGTCGACGACAGCCGGAAAAGCACCGCCCGCTGAGTATCCACCCGTGGAGGAGGAGAACTCGGTGAAGGCAACCTGTGACGGCGCCCCGCATGCTGAATCCGATCCGCAGTCGAGCACCTGGTAGGCGGTGGATGTCGCCGCCTGGTTACTGTTGGCGCTGTCCCAGCCCGAATAAACCCCGCCGTACACCTGACACGACGTCGTATCGCAGATCGGCTGCGTTCCTCCCGCCGTGTAGGCCAATGCATACGAGCGCGCTGCGACCGCCTGCGCCTGAAGCGCCGCTGGAGACCAACTTGCCGGCGACTCAAAGGGCACGACCCCGGCGACGTAGGCCTCGAGGGGCACCACGTTGAGCACGTCGGAGCTGCCAGCCTTGACGACTATCGAACCGGCGAAACTGCGGGTGGCTCCGTCTGACCATGGGCCTGCGACGACCACGTCCGCCCCCGCACTTGCCGCGACGCTTTGGTCGGTTGCGGATCGGTTCAGTGTCGTTGTAGTGAGGTTCGTCGACGCCCCGTTGACTACGAGGGTGGACCCCGGGGATGCCGACACCGTCACCGAACCGGCTCCGTAGAGCTCGAGAAGGTTCACCGAGATGTTGACCGGGCTGAAGGTCGTCATCGTGGTACCGCCGTAGAAGTGGGACAGAATCTGCTGGTAGGTCCAACCGTCGAGCGCATATCCCTCGGCGCCGTACTGGCCCATTCCCCGCCCGTGACCCCAGCCGTGACCGACGATCGTCAGGTCAGCGGGAAGCGCCCCCGCGATCGACGTCCTGGCCCCTGGAAGGGCTCCTACCGCAGAGGCTGTCAGAAGCCCTGCGACGACAGCCACCCGGATCGCACGTCTCGTCTTGTCTGGCAAAGGTCTCTCCTGCACCTGTCACTGAACTGGTCGGTCTGAGACTTTGTCGACCCGGCACAAGTCCCCCTAAGGGGACCGGAAAGCCGCGTTATGGGCGGAATTGACCGCAGCCACCGAAGGCTGCGACGAGCGTGGTGCAACCACGAATTCGGAGAAGCTTGTTCCAAAATGGCCCGCCCCACAGAGCGGCTAAACTTGACGGTTCTGCGGGCGTGGCGAAATTGGCATACGCGCCAGGTTTAGGTCCTGGTCCTGAAAGGGGTGGAGGTTCGAGTCCTCTCGCCCGCACGATCGATGTCCGCCACGGTAGCGCTACCGTTCGAAAAACGCGTTACACGTTGCAGGCGAAGTCGAGGAGATACTGGCTCGGCGGCCCCGTGTAGCCGTTCCCGTCGAAGCCGTACTGGACCACGGTTACGTTGCCTCCGGCGAACGCGGCGTAGTCCGATCCGGCCGTGCCTTCGCAGATGCTCTGCGCGCTGTACGTACCGCCAGAAGTGTTGCCTCCACCCGGTATCCAAAGGTAGATACCAGGAAAATTCACCAGATTGCCGGTGATCTTCGACCACTGAAGGTTGGTCGAGTAGATACCGGGTACGACGTCAGCACCACGCAGCCCGGCGATAGCACCGCTCACAACCTGGGCGTTGCTCGACTGGCTGGACCCGCTCCAACCGACGCCGGTTTCGACATCGAGCCACCATAGGCTCGGGTTGGTACCATCGGCCCTCGCGTAGGCGACCCAGTGTTGCGCCCAGTAGAAGCCGAAGTTGTAGCTTTGACATCCCACGTCGGTAGCGGCGCAGTCCCCAGCGGGGCCCGCCATCGCCTCCGGCGGAACCGGCGAAGGAAGCGGATCCATGAAGATGTAGGCCGAAAGGTTCGGCCCTGCCCACGCCGCTTCGAGCGGAAAGCATGATGGGGGCTGCGACTCGTTGATGGCGCCGCCGCTTACCTGCACAATGGCGAGGTCGCTCTGCGCATTCGGAAGCCCCGAGATACTTCTCGAGTAGTCGGGGCACTGGTACTGCGACACGTCATAGCCGGTAGCTCCCGGAGGGAAAGGAAGGCCGTTGGCCGTGCCGACGATTCCGGCAATCGGGGCTGCTCCCGTAGGCTTGTTCGCTGCGCCCAGGAACACCACAGAGCCGAAGGTGAAGACACCACCGTCACTGGCCGCCATCCAGTAGCCGGCTCCCTGCGGGGCTGCGTAAAGGCCGACGACCGGTGCGTTGAGGGGTGTTCCCCCCATCGAACCGTAGAAAGGCGCATCGAAGGAGAAAACTCCGCCGTCGGCTGCGACCAACCAGTACCCACCAGTCGATGTGTCCGTCGTCATTCCGACAATCGGCGAGTTCAACTTGACGTTCCCGGTCGAGCCGTAAAAGGCGGCGTCGCCGAAGCTGAATATCCCTCCGTCGGCGGCAACCAGCCAGTAGCCCTTACCGTCAGGTGTGGGGGCCATGCCGACAACCGGTTGGTTGAGTTTGACAGCCCCCATCGAACCGTAGAAGGGGGCGTTGAAGCTGAATACACCCCCGTCCGCCGCCACCATCCAGTAGCCGCCGGTTGCGGAGTCCGCTGCCATTCCGACAACAGGTTGGTTGAGTTTGACACCACCCATCGAACCGTAGAAATTCGCGTCCCCGAACGAGAAGATCCCGCCGTCGGAGGCCACCATCCAATAGCCCAATCCGCTCGGTGTAGCGGCTCCGCCAACGATCGGCGCGTTAAGCGAGTCTGTGCTCAAGCCTCCGAAGTTTGTCGTGCCCCTCTGGTAGACCGATCCGTCCGATCCGACCAGCCAGTACCCCGCATGGCCCGGGGCGGTCGTTGTCGTTGTCGGGATCGTGGTTGTTGTCGTCGTCGGGATCGTGGTTGTTGTCGTCGTCGTCGTCGTCGGCGGCGATGTACCGCCTGTGGTCGTAGGCACCGTCGACGCAGATGCCGCCGGGAGCGCACTGACAAGCGCAAATAAAACAGCTGAGATCACTGACAAAGCACCGAAATGGGCGAGTCGTGAGCGAACATTGCGGGGCGACCGTTTGATTGCGCTACCTCCGAGGTGCTGGCCGCCGGGATAGTGGCGCCACGTCGAACTTCTTGCTGTTTGTCCAAATCGGATCTTGTTGCTTAGCGGCATTTACGTTAGCGGGTCAACGGCACTCCCTTCGACTCGCGACGTAGCGGCTACTCCTTGCCTCGACTCGTCGTTCGAACTTCGTTTACCGGTTGTTCCCGCCAGACGCCGCCACGTCCGAACGGGCCACGGTTTGGAGCTTTCCGGCCCAGGTTTGTCTACTTGCAGCGACAAGTACGAGATGCCACCAAGTGGTATCGGAGCCCAGAAGTTGAACAGGCGGTAGACGAGCACCCCGAGTGTCGCAATGCCTCGCGCGGTACCAAAGCCGACCAGAAGCGTCGTCAGCGTGGCCTCGATAACGCCAAGCCCTCCAGGCGTCAAGGGTATGACGGCCAACACGTTTGCCAGCCCGTAGGCAACAAGCAGGCCATCTGGGTTGACCCAGTGGCCGAACGCCCCTACGAACACCATCAGCGACGCCGCGTCGAGAAGCCAGTTGAGTGTCGCCCACATGAGCGCCTTGCCCATGACATCTCGATGCTCCCCCAACGTAGCCAAGCGCGCGGCAAGATTGGAAAATGCCTGTCGTAGCGCGGCCGCATTGATAAAAGGGGCTTTCACGGCGACGCGTTCGATCATGTCACCGACCCGCTCCTCCCCCCTTGTCAAAGCGTAGATCAAGGCACCGGAGGCGCCGAGGAGTACAACGCCTACTGCTGCCGCCAGAAGGTAAAGCGCCGAGAATCCCCACACCGGTATCGAAACGATGAGAGCAATCCAAAGGATCACATTGAGCACAACCGCCGAGCCGATCCCCTGGGCCCCGAGGACGAAGCCGACGTCGCCGGGTGCTGCTCCGGCTTGCGTCATCAAGCGGTACCCGAGGGCGGTGCCCGCAGCGGACCCGCCCGGAGTGCAGTGGCTCACGGACAGAGTTGTGACTTCTATCCGGACGATTGTGAAAAATTTGAGCGGGCTGGCTGGGGGCAGTATCGACGCTGTAAGGCGCCCATAAGCAAGCACGGAAGCAACCTCGAGACCTACGCCCGCGAGAAGTAACAGCGGGTTGACTTCCGATATCAGATGTACGACTTTGCGTGGACCTGCGAGCTGGGGCACAACCAGGTACTCGATCAGCAGAGCAACGATCAGCAGCCTGCCGATCTGCCAGACGGGCTTGGGAAGAATTCCGCGAAAACGCCTCTTGGTGGCGTTGCGCCTCGCTGGAGCCGTGCCTTCGCCAAACTCGCCTTTAGTCTGCTCATCTTCCAGGGCGGCGCGCAAGGCCCGCAGCGCCCGCCCTCGATGGGATATGGCGTTTTTCTCCTCAGGGCTCATCTCAGCGAACGTCCGTCCGTCGCCGTCAGCAGGTGCGAAAACGCAGTCGTAGCCGAAGCCGCCGGCACCTCGGCGCTCCACGGCTATTCGGCCCTCGGCTACGCCCTCGACGACAATCTCCCGGCCGTCCGGCCACAAAGCCACCACCACCGTTTTGAAGCGGGCGCTTCGGTCCCCTTGGCCAGCAAGCTCACCGAGAAGCTTGGCGACGTTATCCGCGTAACTCGCCGTCTCTCCGGCGTAGCGCGCCGAACGCACGCCGGGCTGCCCGCCGAGCGTGTCCACCTCTAGGCCGGTATCGTCCGCGATTGAGGCGACACCTGTTGCATCGAGCAACGCCTGTGCCTTCAACCGGGCGTTATCCAGCAACGTTTCCCCGTGCTCTTCTACGTCTGCGACCGTTGCCGGCCTCGCCAGCAAAGTCACGGAGTGATTCAGAACTGCTTCGATCTCCGCCGCTTTGTCCTTGTTGGCGGTAGCGAGGACGAAGACCGGCGGCGTCACACCAGGCGGTCTAGTGGAGGTTGGGCGAGTACAGCCGTCTGGGCCTCTATCAGGGCGGATATGCCACGGTCGGCAAGCGCGAGAAGCTCGTCAAGTTCCAGGCGGCTGAAGGGGGCACCTTCAGCGGTGCCCTGTACCTCGACGAACTTGCCGGACGCTGTCATAACGACGTTCATGTCGACCTCGGCGCGGCTGTCCTCGCTGTAGTCGAGATCGAGCAGTGCTTGACCTCCGACGACACCGACGGACACCGCTGCGCAGGCCTCACGAAGGGGATGCCGTGAGAGCTTTTTGGCGGCGACCAGGCGAGAACATGCGTCGTGTAACGCCACGTACGCCCCGCAGATACTTGCCGTCCGGGTGCCCCCGTCTGCTTGAAGGACGTCGCAGTCGAGCGTGATCTGCGTTTCTCCCAGGGCTTCGAGGTCCGTAATCGCCCGAAGGGACCTACCGATGAGTCGCTGGATTTCCTGAGTCCGACCGGACTGCTTGCCCTTCGTCGCCTCCCGGTCCACCCGTTCAGGCGACGACCCGGGCAACATCGAGTATTCGGCGGTGACCCAGCCTCGCCCTGTATTTCTCATCCAGCGCGGCACATCCGGCGCGACGGAGGCGCTGCAGAGAACTACGGTCCGTCCGACTCGGACGAGTACCGAACCGGCAGCAAAGACGGTGTAGTCACGCGTGAATTCCACCGGTCGCAGCTCACCGGCCCGGCGACCGTCATGCCTTAAAGCGTCCTCTGTCAATACCGTATCCCTCATGCATTCAGCGGTGCCGCCGTGGGTCGAAGCTGAGGATTACGATACTGCAGCGCCCAGAGAGATTGGTTACATTCAGGCCAGGAAGGCCTAGAAGTAGATGACCCGCTTGGCCCGCTCGGTGACAGTGTCCAGATCGTCGGTCCATGCGCCGGTCGACAGGTACTTCCAGCCGCCGTCACAGACGATCGTGACGATGACACCCTCGTCGATCTCAGCAGCGCATTTCGCAGCGGCCGCCATGATCGCCCCGGATGAGATACCTGCAAAGATCCCGACATCCAAGAGCCGCCTGGTCCACTCGATACTTTCCCGGGGACCGACAACCTTGCTGCGGTCCAGGAGGTCAAACCCGTCGTTGTCCACGAAGACCGGCGGTATGAAACCCTCGTCAAGGTTCTTCAGGCCGTCGACCATCTCACCTGCAGGCGGTTGAACCGCCCAAATCTGGATCGCCGGGTTGCGCTCCTTCAAGAATCGTCCTACACCCATGAGCGTCCCTGCAGTCCCGAGACCGGCGATGAAGTGGGTGATCTCGGGGCAGTCCCTCCAAATCTCAGGTCCGGTGCCCTCGTAGTGAGCTTTCGGGTTCGCGGGGTTCGCGTACTGATACGGGAACCACCAGTCCGGATGCTCGACAGCGAGCGCCTGAGCCCGTCGCATCGCCCCGTTCGATCCCTCGGCTCCGGGCGAGTCTATTATCTCTGCTCCCCAGGTTTCTAGAAGTTGGCGTCGCTCGATC
This sequence comes from Actinomycetes bacterium, assembly GCA_021815935.1. The sequence goes on along the minus strand of JAKAZH010000060.1, from coordinate 3,083 downwards.
GAAACGTTCTCAGGCAGAACGATCTTGATCGGGTAACCCTTCACCCGGGCGATCATCGCCAAGGCTATCCCGGTGTTGCCCGACGACGACTCGAGGATCTGCTGGCCGGGCCGCAGCGATCCGTCCTTCTCGGCGTCTTCGATCATCGACAACGCGGCACGGTCCTTCACCGAGCCGCCGGGGTTCCACCCCTCCAGTTTCGCGACGATTGCAACCCTAGGGTTCGGGCTGAGAGCGCTCACGTCCACCATCGGCGTGTTACCGACGAGACCTAGGACACTTTCGAAGCGTGCCATCACAGCGCGCCGCCCGCCACCGCTGGCATCAGCGTCAAAGTGTCGCCTTCGGACACCTCGGCGTCAAGTTTGCCCAGATAGCGGATGTCGTCGTCGTTTCGGAAGACGTTGAGGTGGCGGTGCAGTTCCCCGGTCTCGGTCAACAGCTGACCTTTGAGGCCTGGGTGACGATCGATGAGATCGTTGAAGACTTCGCCGACGGTCCCTCCCTCGCCTGGCACGACAGCCACCCCGCCTGTAGCCGGACGCAGGACAGTTGGTACACGGACTTCCACGGACATAAATACGACCTCCTAGCTCACCATTTTACAACCACCTCCTCTTCTTCTATGTTCCCGCTGTCGATATTCCAGCTGCGCACGCAAGGATGCTCATCCCGAAGTGACACAAGCACGTAGTGCCAAGTCGGGTCGGGGGCCTGCGCTATGTCCGTAGGCGAAGGCTTCGCGTCAGTGTGGGTGTGAGAGTGGTAGACGCCGACGATCTGAGTTCCGGTGGCCTCGGCACGGCGCTCAACCTCTAGTAGAACCTTAGGGGCGATTTCGTAGATTCTCGAAGATGCGGCAACATTTTCCGCCGGCTCCACAGAGGTGACACGCGTTGCGACGGCCGGATCGTCGGGGATGCCTATGAGTAATCCGCATACTTCGAGTGGATATCCGTCGAGAGCGTGGCACATCATGAGGTCCAGATCTTTTTTTCTGATCACGAGCACGGCCACGACGCTACTTTGGACGCGGCATGGCGAAGACAGGTAAGAGGGCCGCGACAGATCCCCAAAATCGGGTGATAGCTCAGAACCGGCGCGCGCGTCACGACTACGACATCCTCGAAACCCACGAAGCCGGGCTTGTCCTTGCGGGCAGCGAAGTGAAATCCCTGCGAGAAGGCAAGGTGCAGCTGCGCGACAGCTTCGCCCGGGTTCAAGGTGGCGAGGTATGGATGTACGGAGTTCACGTGCCCCCGTACCTGTTCGCCAACGGTTTCGGCTCGGTCGACCCTGACCGACGGCGGAAACTCCTCTTGCACAATCGCGAGATCGACCAACTGGCGATCAGGACAAGCCAGGACTCACTTACCTTGGTTCCGCTGTCGATCTACTTCAAAGATGGCAGGGCGAAGGTCGACATTGCGCTGGCACGAGGTCGGAAGATCTACGACAAGCGCCACGCGCTGGCGGCCCGGGATGCCGACATGGAGGCCCGCCGCGCTCGGTCTGCTGTGACGCGCAATGACGACAGCGTCGGTCGTCGCAGAGATTCCCGGATCTAGATCCGCCGGAGTAGACTCGGAGATGCATCCCGATAGACGGTCGAGCGGGCATACGCTGGACCCATGACGGACACCATCAGGCTGGGGCGAGTCGCAGGGGTGAAGTTGGGCCTGCACTGGAGTCTGTTGGTCATGGTGGCCCTCGTAGCTTCCGGGCTTGCGCACAGTCGCTTTACGGTGGACGCCCCCGGGTACTCGACGACAGCCTACGAAGTAGCAGGTTTGCTGACCGCAGTAGGACTTCTCCTGGGCGTCCTTCTCCACGAGATGGGTCATGCTCTGGTCGCTCGGCGTCGCCACCTGGTTGTGGACGGGATAACCCTCAGCTGGATGGGGGGTGTGACCAGAATCGAAGGCGACAGCCCGTCGGCTTCGACGGAACTTCTCGTCGCCGGAGTCGGTCCTTTGATCAGCGCTGCTCTAGGCGGCGCTCTGTGGCTGATCCGATCCGGACTTCTGCACAGCAGCCCCGCGAACTCAGGGTCGGACGCCCTTGCGATTGCGGCCTTGGGGTGGCTGGCATGGATCAATGTTGTCCTAGCCGCATTCAATATCCTCCCCGCCGCTCCGCTCGACGGCGGCCGGGTGCTGCATGCCATGGTTTGGGCTCTCGGAAGGGACCGCTGGAAGGCGACTCGGGTCGCCGCATGGGCGGGGACGATCCTCGGAGGCGTGATAGTGGTGGCAGGATTCGTAGCTGCATCACGTAGTCAGAGTGTCCTCAACGGGTTCGTGATCGGCTTCGTGGGCTGGTGGCTTCTCATCTCGGCTCGATCCGAGCTTTCGGAGGGCTCGGCTCGCCACGCCCTCGAGGGGATACGGCTGTCCGACATCATGCGGCCCGTCGGCGAAGCCCCAGGGTGGATCACCGTACGAACCTTCATCGACAGCTACGCGTCCGCTCGTCCGGGCTGGGTTTGGTTACTGCAGGATTGGAACGGAGGATACGGGGGCGTCCTTGCAGGCGATGCCCTCGCTGGTGTCCCGTATCCTCACTGGGACATCGCTCGGCCGGCCGACTTTGCTACCCCTATCTCGTCCGTGACAGGAGCGTCACCAGGTGAGGACACTCTCGACGTCGTCGGCCGTATGGGGCCTGGAAAAATCCTACTGGTTGTGGCGGACGGCCACACGCAAGGGGCGGTTCTTGCCAGGGACATCGACGCTCTCGTGAGAAGCGGTGGTCGGAGGATCGCCGCACGACGACCCGTAGCCGGTCGAGCCCACCCGTAGCTGTTCTTTGCCGGACTGCCCGCTATCCACTTCGGGTATGCTGAAGGGGTTGATACTTGACAAGGGGGTGACTGGCTTCGACTTCGGTAGTCGATTCGGGAGAAGCGAGCCGTGGTTTCAGGAACCACGTTAAAGAGCCTGAACCAATAAACAAATGCCGAGCCTCAGCTCGCACTGGCTGTCTAAGAGATAGCTCGTCCGTCCGACCCCAGCCCTGCGGGTCGGGTACGGGCGTCATCAAGTAGGGCTCACCTCGTAGCTGCGTCGACGGGTTACGGGGAA
>JAKAZH010000059.1 GCA_021815935.1 Actinomycetes bacterium | reverse complement strand
GTGAAAGACGACGACCGTCTCTATTTCAGGCAACTCCTATCTGGACGCGACCACGCGAAGAGCGACGGTCTGGCAGCACAGATGGTCAATTTTTCCTACCTGATCGGCGACAGGTCTACCTCAGAGGTTCTGGTTGTGGATCCGACGTACTCCGTCGATGACATCCTGGCGGTCGCAAGCGCCGATGGGATGAACCTTGTCGGGGTGCTCGCAACGCACCACCACCCCGATCATGTGGGCGGATCGATGATGGGCCACTCGATCGAAGGCCTTGCGCATCTGCTCGAGGCGGAGTCCGTGCCGGTTCACGCGCACGCCGACGAGGTCATGTCGATCTGCAGGGTCACGGGGCTGGATCCTGGCGACGTTGTCGGCCACCACGGCGGAGACCGGGTGACTGTGGGTCAAGTGGAAGTCGAATTGCTGCACACGCCAGGCCACACGCCGGGCAGTCAATGTTTCCTGGTCGACGGTCGTTTGGTCGCGGGGGACACGCTTTTCCTGTCCGGGTGTGGTCGGACGGATCTGCCTGGAGGCGATCCCGATGCGATGTACGAGAGTCTGCGCAGACTCGCCGGACTAGCAGACACAACCGTCCTCTATCCCGGCCACCGCTACTCGCCGGCGTCTGCTGCGACGATGGCCGTCGTCAAGGAGACGAACCCGGTGTTCATGGCGAGCGGGAAGTCGTCTTGGCTCGCCACCTTCGGGGGCTGAGGAGCGCCGACGATCGCGACCGCCTGACGTCTTTGCCCTGACGTTAAGTGGGTGCGTTGACGCTTTGCAGTACGACTACCGACCTGCCCGCCACAGCCAGGCGGGTGGCCGCCCCAAGCAGTGGAGGGGTCCCCTCGGCGGGCTTGCCTTCCGCCGTGTCTAAGACGCTCCGCCAGCTCGAACCCCAGCGGGCCTCGGGCAAGGTGAGGTCGAGCTCTTGGTCCCAAGCGTTGAGAACGATGAAAAATGAGTCGTCGAGCACCGGCCGGCCCTGTGCGTCGGGGTCGGGGATCGCGCTACCGTTCAGGAACACACCAAGAGACTTCGCGTAACCGACGGTCCAGTCCGAGTCACCCATCTCGGCGCCGTCGGGTCGGAACCACGCTATGTCGGGGAGCTTCTCCACCTGCGTCGATGCCCGCAGCGGCCTGCCCTGGAAGAAACGACGGCGCCTGAACACCGGATGGTCTCGACGGAGGCCGATCAACCGCCGTGTCCACTCCAGCAGCTCTGCGTCCATGTGTTCCCAGTCGTACCATGACGTCTCGTTGTCCTGGCAGTAGGCGTTGTTGTTGCCGTGCTGGGTCCGTCCGAACTCGTCGCCGCCGAGGAGCATCGGGACACCCTGGCTCAACAGCAGGGTGCTGAGAAGGTTGCGCACCTGCTTGCGGCGTAGAGTTTTCACCGCTTCGTCGTCGGTGGGTCCTTCGCTGCCGCAGTTCCACGACCTGTTGTCGTCGGTCCCGTCGCGTCCGTCTTCGCCGTTCGCCTCGTTGTGCTTGTCGTTGTAGGACACGAGATCCGCCAAAGTGAACCCGTCGTGGGCAGTGAGGAAGTTGATGGACGCGAAGGGGCTTCGGCCGTTCGCCTGGTAGAGGTCGGAGCTTCCAGTCAGCCGCTCCGCAAGCTCTCCGATAGGGGTTCCGCCTTGGCGCCAGTAGTCGCGAACTGTGTCGCGGTACTTGCCGTTCCACTCGGACCAAAGCGGCGGGAAGTTGCCCACCTGGTAGCCGCCGTCTCCCACGTCCCAAGGCTCAGCGATGAGCTTCACCTGGCTCACCACCGGATCCTGGTGGATTAGGTCGAAGAACGCTGACAGGCGGTCGACCTCGTGGAACTGCCTCGCGAGCGACGCTGCAAGGTCGAAGCGGAACCCGTCGACGTGCATTTCGAGCACCCAGTAGCGCAACGAGTCCATCAGGATCTGCAACACCTGGGGGTTTCGCACGTTGAGGCTGTTGCCCGTACCGGTCGAGTCGTTGTAGTGACGCGGGTCCCCGTCGACGAGACGGTAGTAGGAAGGGTTGTCCAGGCCGCGAAACGACAGGGTGGGGCCCATGTGATCACCCTCGGCGGTGTGGTTGTAGACGACGTCGAGGATCACTTCTATCCCAGCACGGTGCAGGGCCTTCACCATGGACTTGAACTCGCCGACGACCCGGTGCCCTGGGCGCGAGGCGAAGCCGTTGTGAGGCGCTAGGTAGCCGATCGAGTTGTAACCCCAATAGTTGCGCAAACCGAGGTCGACGAGGCGGCGGTCGTGGACGTATTGGTGGACGGGCATCAGTTCGACGGCTGTAACGCCGAGTTTGGTGAAATGTTCGATCACCGACTGATGGGCGAGCCCCGCAAACGTGCCTCTCTGGTGGGCGGGGACGTCGGGGTGCTTCCACGTCAAACCGCGGACGTGGGTCTCGTAGATGACTGTGTCGGCCCAGCGGTGTTTGGGCGGGTGGTCCGAGCCCCAGTCGAAAGCCGAGTCCACGACGATCGCTTTCGGCATGACGTGCGCAGAGTCGCTGGTGTCGATAGTCAGGTCGTCGCCGCCCAGCTTGTAGCTGTAGGGTTCCTGGCCCCATTGGACCTCACCTTCGAGGGCTTTCGCGTACGGGTCGATGAGAAGCTTCGACGGGTTGCAGCGCAGCCCATTCTCGGGGTCGTAGGGTCCGTGGACCCTGTATCCGTATAGCTGGCCGGGTTCCACGTGCTCCACGTAGCCATGCCAACAGTAGGCGTCGACCTCGGGTATCTCGAAGCGTGCCTCGCTGCCGTCAAGCTCGAAGAGGCACAGTTCGACTGCTTCGGCTGCTTGGGAGAAAATCGAGAAATTCGTGCCTAGCCCGTCGAAGGTCGCTCCGAGCGGGTACGGCTCACCTGGGAGTATCGGTGCTGTGTTCAAGGCGCCCAAGCTAGCGGCTCGGCCAGCCGGCGGGGAGATCGAGGGACTGCGCGTGTCGTGTCTCAGCCCCACCAGAAGGCGGCGCCGAGGATCGCGTACAAGGCGATCAGGGCGACTCCTTCGATCCACGTGAACTCGCCGTCGTAGATGACGACGGTGACCACGAGTGTCGACACGCCGAGCGCTACTACAAGGAGTGGCGGGAACACGAGCGTCAGCGGCGTCGGGCCTATCGCTGAGCTCAGAAGGACCAAGACAGGTGTGAGTAGGAGAGCCACCTGCAGCGGGCTGTTGAGGGTGGTGCTGATCACATACTCGGGCTTTGCGCGAAGCGCGAAACGGATACCGACGGCGTTCTCGACTGCGTTCGAGGCGATAGCGACGACCACCAGTCCGGTGAAGGTTTGCGTCAGGCCCAGACTTTTCGTGGCTGTTTCGAGCGGCCCAACGAACCAGTCGGCTGCGGCAGCTGCCGCTGCGCTCCCGAGGGCGAGGACTGCAATGGACAACGCGAGAGGCCAGGTCGGATGCACATCCCGCCGACCGCCCGCGGAAGAGGCCGATCCTGTCGGCGAGTGCCTGAGGAAGTACGGGATGCTGGTCAGGTACACGACGAGAAGGATCACCGCGAGGCCCTTCGACAGGGTGGCGCTGTGCGCAGCTGCCGGCGAGCCGAGACTGTGCGCCAGAGTAGGCACGAGCAACGAAGCGACGACAAGAAGGAGCATCGACGCTATTAGACGTGGCAGTTCGGGTTCGAAGCGTTGAGTGCCGTGGCGCAGTCCGCCCACGACGAATGCGATGCCGAGGACCAGAAGGCTGTTGGCAAGGACGGATCCGACGAGGGCCGCTTGGACGACCCCGGTCAGGCCTTTCTGCAAGGCGAAGATACCGACGAACAGCTCGGGAAGGTTCCCGAGCGTTGATTGAAGAAGCCCAGTTGGGGCGGGACCTACCTTGTCGCCTACAGCCTCGATGGCCTCCCCGACCACGGCGGCCGTCCCAGCCAGGGCGAGCCCGGCGAAAGTGAATCGCACGACAGCGCCGGAGCCGGCCACGACCGTTACCCCGGCGAGGGCCGTCAAGAGAGCGGCCACACCGAGAATGAGTCGCTGCCTCGTTTCGAGTGCGGCTAGTGCGGCTTGTGCGGCTTGTGCGGCTAGAGGCATGAGGCTGGCAGCGGCTCTTTTCGCTCGGGATGCGACGGACTGTTTCTGTCGGAGCTTGGGGAGGGGTCTGGCGAATAGACTAGGGTGATGCGCCTGGCGGCGTGGCCGAGTGGTTTAGGCAAGGGCCTGCAAAGCCCTGTACAGCGGTTCGATTCCGCTCGCCGCCTCCAGATTGTGGCTCCGACTTGTGGCTCCGAATGGTGGTGCATCGGAGCGCCCGCCCTGCAAGCTAGAGTTCGCGTGATGTCCTACACGGTGGATTTCAATACGGTGTCTCTCGTGGGACTGGAGTCGTCTCCAGTTGCGACCGCACTCGCCGGTCTGCGGGCGAACGAGGCACGCTACTTCCACAACAAATACGGCCACGCCTTCACTGTCGAAACGGCGAGCGAAGCAGACACGACAATCGAGCGGGTCAGTCGCATCCTCAAAGAAGAGCGCGATATCGAAATAGGTTCTCGCCCGCTCGAAGCGACGAGCTTCCAGGTCGACAACATCCGCTGGGACTACGTGTTCTACGAAAGCGGTCTGTCGATCAACGTCCTATACACGATCGACGACCCGAAGAAGCGCGCAGTCGGGTTCAAGCTCTCAGAAGGTATGGACGTCCCCTCGGAGTTGGTCGAACGGTTCAAGTTCGCCCGCCAGAAGTCGAAACTTGCCGGGACAATTCGCGGATCGTTCTTCGTGATCAAGAACGAGTACTGAGAACCGCCCGACACCGTGAGCCCGAATCTCGCTGAGCAGCTCGGTGGTCGGGTTATCGGCGGGCCCCGGCTCGGGGCTCGACACCTTCGGACCCTGATAAGATGAGGAGCAGTTAGAGCGGGCGCATAGCTCAGTCGGTTAGAGCGCATGCATGACGCGCATGAGGTCGGGGGTTCGATTCCCTCTGCGCCCACTTACCTACCTGACTCGGCTGTCACTCACGTGGCTGTCGCCGGGTCGGTCGTCGGCACGGATCCTACGATGCAAGGATCGCAGTGAGACTGTGGCCGAGGCGGCGGGAGGCGCTTGCAGTGAGTGCTGCAGTGACCGAAGCGGCGAGAGCGTGCGCCGGAGGGATGAGGTCTTTCACCCAACGTGACAGCACGCCGGCGTCCATCCAAGCTGCGACAGCAGGGGAGGGGAGCCACGGCCGAAGTAGCGAGGGCGACAGCCGCTCCAAGGATACGCGCTCCTTCGTTGCGTCGATGCGCAGCAGTTCCCAGGCGTTGACAGCACTTCCCGGCGCCTCGTCTTGCTTCGAAGGGCGGTACCAGTTGGAGGGCAGGTCGGGCAGCACTTGAATCACCTCGGACCATGACAGCGGGTGGCGGCGGCAATTCGCGAGTTCCCCGATGTTCGCGACCCAAAGAGGCGCCTGGAGAACCGAGGGCCACCCAGCGGGCGGTGGCGTAGGCACTCCCACAGCGCGCCGAAGGCAGTCGAGAAGGCGCCCCTCGCTCGGGACGGGAAGGCCGGCCGGCTTGGATCCGACGGCCGCAAACCAACCAACATGACCGTCGCGCGAAACCACGCAAGCAAGGTCGACACGGCCAGCGCACGAGGCGGCGAGGGATGCGTGCGGCTCCACCGAAGGATCGAGCGACCGTACGCTGCCCGTGGCGACGACGCCCACGGCATCCGACTGCGCAAGCGCGGTGAACCCTACGATCTCGGTGTCCTCGTCGAGAACAAGCTCGCTGAACCCGCCAAGCTCGCCAGGGTGACGGTCGGCTTTGTCCAGGCGAAGCTCCGCTAGCACCGGGTGTCCGCTCAGGCGGGCACGGCGCAGGTGTCGCCCGAGAAGGCATCGCGCGACCTCGCTCAACTGTTCTCCTTGGCTGCATCCCGTCGACGGGACGGACGAGTCCGTTCGAGTCTTGACTGTTTCGATGATGACGGTTCTACGGTTTGCTGCATCTGTGTCCATTAGCCGCTCCCTCGCTTCGAGTCAGGCGGCGCCGAATCCCAGTTACAACCGAGGTGCCCTATAGAAGTATTCTAGCATATAATAAGTCGACATGCTAATCTATGTTTGTAATGGGTCGGCGGAGACCCAGTCGCTCGAGCGCCGCCCGGAGGCGAGGAGCTTCTCAAGGGCGGTTCTTAGCGACTCGATGCTCTCCTTGAGGGCGGCGATGCCGTCGATGAGCGAGACGCGCTCGCCGTGCCCCGCGTTTGCTGCCATCCGAGAGGATGCGGAGGATTCTTCGACGGGTGTCCCGCCGTCGGGCCGGGGGCCGCTGGAACGGCGATCTGCGACACGTCGCTCCGGCGATGCGCTGATCAAATCAGCCGGGCTCTGCGTGGACGGTCCTGCGATCAGGGCGATACGCACCTCGCCGCTACCCGAAGCGGAGGGCCCCGGCGGCGCTGTCGTGCGCTGTGGACCCTGACGGGAGTGCTTTACCGAGTACATCGCCCGGTCGGCGCGATCGATCAGCTCGCTCGCGGACAGGTGCCCTTCGAGGTCGACGGCCGCTCCTACGGAGGCGGTGACCGCCCAGCGCTCGCCTTCGAGCTCGACCGAATCGGCGAGTGCAGACGCGATCCGACTCGCAACGACTTCTGCCTGCTCTTCCTCGCCCAGGCCCTCGCACAGGACAGCGAACTCATCCCCGCCGATACGTGCTACGAGGTCGGCGGAGCGGACAGCATGTCGAAGCCGTGCGCCCACCGCTGACAGGACGCGGTCGCCCATGGCGTGGCCGCCCCGGTCGTTGACACCCTTGAAGCCGTCGAGGTCGACGTAGACGACCCCGACGTGGCGCGCCGAGCGCTGATTGCGAAGCAGCGCTTGGTCGATCGCCTCCATGAAATGGCGGCGGTTGAACAGTCCGGTCAAGGAGTCGTGTGTCGCGAGGTGATAGAGATCCGCCTGGCGGGTGTAGTCGGCGTCGACGTCGGCTGCTGCAACTGCGAGCATCGACACGCCCGCAACTGCGTGACGGCTGATCCACCAACGCACCCATCGACGGTTCTGCGGCCGCCCTATCTGGTAGTCCTCGCTCAGGTTTGCGGAGTGAGCGGAAACCTCCCGGAGGCTCGCGAGGAGTCTCGGCCTCGTCTCGGTGCTCAACGCCTCCAGCCAGCCGGAGCCGAGCGACGCTTCACGGGTGATCCCGGACAGCTCACACCAGCGTTCGTTCACTGACAGCGCTGAACCCGAGCTGTCGGTGACAAGCATGGCAAAGGGCACCAAGTCGAGCGCCGCTGTGATCGTCGTCGGGACCTGACCTTGCATATCCCTACGGGTGTCGGCCACTTCTCGCTCCCGCTCGACTCACGCGACCTCGGTCTATCCGATGTTAGACCTGACCTGGGACTCGTCTCGGCGGATTCCCCTTGCAATGGCGTCATACCATCCGATACAGGAAAACTCGGCAACAGCCGCTGCCGGGAAGTGCTGACCAGGACGCTTCCTCGAAGCGTTGGCGAAGCTTCACATCCCGTTAACGGCGAATCCGTCGATCGGTCGGTGCGGCGTGCTAACTTTGCCGCCAGCCCGAAAGCACACTAACTACTCCTGACGGTATCAAGAGTTCTCGGCGATGTCCTGTCGGGCTTGGACAACGAAGTTCAAACATTCTCACTAGCTGGGGGTTATATATGGCAATTTCAGAAAGATCGGGCAACGAGCTTTCACTCGACTTCGAGGGGATGCAACGCGACGCCTCGTTCTTCGACCTGATTTGGGCCTCGGAGGGCTCCATTATCGGATCGGGGTGGTTGTTCGGCGCCTTGACGGCCGCGACACTTGCGGGCCCGGCGGTGATCATCTCGTGGATCATCGCTTCGGTGATCATCATCATCTTGGCGCTGGTGCACGCCGAGCTGGGGGGCATGTTCCCAGTCACGGGGGGCACAAGCCGGTACCCGCACTACAGCTTCGGCAGCTTTGCAGGCGCCACCTTCGGCTGGTTCGCATACGTACAGGCGGCAGCTGTCGCGCCCATCGAAGTGCTCGCGGTCATCCAGTACTTCAGTTCGGTCTCGTGGGCGCACGCCATCTGGAACTCGAACAAGGGGATCCTCTCCGGCAGCGGCATCGTGGTGGCGATCGTCTTGATGGTGCTGTTCACGGCGGTCAACCTCATCGGTATCCGCTGGCTTGCCAGGGCCAACACTTCCATCACGACCTGGAAGGTTGTCATACCGATCCTGACCATCGTCGTCTTCATGCTGTTCAAGTTCCACGGCGGCAACTTCAGCGCCGGCGGCGGGTTCTTCTTGAAGAGCGGAGCGTTCAAGGCGATCCTCAACGCGATCCCCGCGGGAGGCATCGTCTTCTCGCTGCTCGGCTTCGAGCAGGCAGTCCAGATCGCCGGTGAGAGCAAGAACCCCTCGCGTGACGTACCGCGGGCGGTCATCGGCTCGATCATCCTCGGCGGGCTGATCTACATCCTCGTCCAGGTCGCCTTCATCGGCGCTCTAGACCCGAAGCTTCTCACCGAGGCCGGCACGTGGGCGAACCTCAACGACCCGAAGAGCAAGGACGCCGCGATAATCGCCCTTCAGGCGTCACCGTTCTTCACGGTGGCAAAGCTTGCCGGCATCGGCTGGCTGGCGTGGATCCTGCGGGTGGACGCTGCCGTCTCTCCGGGTGGAACGGCGCTCATCTACCTGACCTCCGCTTCGCGGATCAGCTTCGGCCTCTCGAAGAACGGCTACGTTCCGGACGCCTTCGAGAAAAACAACAAATTCAAGGTGCCCACGGTTGCGATCCTGGTCACGTCGGCCGTCGGGATACTTTTCCTCCTGCCTTTCCCGAGCTGGAACAGCATGGTAGGGGTGATCACATCGGCTTCGGTGATCATGTATGCCGGCGCACCGCTTGCGCTCGGAGCGCTCCGGAAGACCAAGGCGGACCTGCCGAGGTCGTACAGGCTGCCGGCGGCCGAGATCCTCGCACCGGTTTCGTTTATTCTCGCCAACTGGATCGTCTACTGGTCCGGGTGGGTGACGTACGCGACGTTGATGGTGTTCTTCATCATCGGTGTGATACTGATCGGCGCTTCGTTCGTCTTCAACCTCAATCCCCATAAACCGGACATCGATTGGACCGCCGCTATATGGGTCGTCCCGTACCTCGTCGGGATGGGGATCATCTCGTGGTTCGGCCAGTTCGGCACCGGGCATCCTTTCAACGGGTACTACGGTTTCGAGCACATCCTGAACGGGGGCACCCTTGCCATCCCGTTCTACGTGGACCTCCTGATCGTCGCGGCGTTCAGCCTCGTGATCTACTACGGCGCCCAGTACTTCAAGCTTCCAACGTCCCAGGTGGACAAGTACATCGCGGAGGTGTACCCGGCCCCGGCCGAATAGGTACTCAAGCCGAGAACTCCACAACAGTAAGGTGCCGGTCGCCGCGTTCGATTCGAGCGTCGTGCGGCCGGC
>JAKAZH010000058.1 GCA_021815935.1 Actinomycetes bacterium | reverse complement strand
CGGCATGCGGGCGGAGTTCCTCTCGCCGGAGCCGTTTCGCTTGCCGGAAGACTCAGCGCCGGCGGTGGCATCGCCTTGGGGTATGGACCGCTTGAGGGCCTCGAAGAGGGCCAGCCCCTGCGAGGCGAGCCCGGTGACGACCTCCGCCATGCCGTCCGCGCCGTTGAGAACAGTCAAATTGGCGCTTTGCAAACTGTTCGCCGCAGCGCGGAGCATTTCGGGAAGCTGGGCTATCAGCTGCTGATCCAATGCGACACGGTCATGCGCTGCTCCGGCTTCGCCGATCCGGCTGAGCCGTTCTGCCTCGGCCTCCGCCAGCAGCTTGATGCGCTGCGCTTCTGCTTGGGCGGGCCGGATAACTTCCGCCACCAGCTCGCGCTGGCGTAACTCGGCGTTGCGTTCGGCGAGGGCCGTCTGGGCTTCGAGGACGTTCTGGGCGGCCTGCGCCTGGGCGAGCGGCCCGGCCTGAGCCGCCTGCGCCTGCGCAGAGTCCACTTCCGCCTGGAATCCGGCCCGGGCGACGGCCGTCTTGCGCTCGAACTCCGCCTGGTTGCGGTGCGATATCTGCTCGGCTTCGGCAGACGCCTGGTCCGCCTCCGCCTGCGCGACCCTGGCAGCGCGCTGCACCTGCGCAACATGGGGCGCCGCCAGCGCTTTGATGTAGCCCGAGCCGAGGTCGTCGATACTTTCGATCTGCAGGGCATCGACGACCAACCCGATCTTGGACATCTCGATCTTGGAGGCTTCGAGGGCTTCCTCTGCCAGACGTTGGCGCTCACGGATGATCTCCTCGACCGTCATCGAGCCGATGATCGAGCGGAGGTGACCGGCGAAGATCCGCCCCGTAAGCACCCCCATCTTCTCCTCAGCCGCGAGGAAACGTTGCGCCGCGTTGGCGATGCCTTCGGGGTCGGAGCCCACCTTGAAAGCAATGACAGCCTTCACGTTGACAGCGATCCCCTGCTTGGTGACACACTCCTCTGCAACCTCCGCCTCTTGCATGGAGAGAGTCAGGTAGTTGACCTTCGATCGCAGCGGCAGGACGAAAGCGCCGTGCCCGGTCACTATCCGGAACGGGAGAGATCCCTGTTTGCCCCCGCTTACGAGCATCGCCTGGTCGGGTCGAGGAACGTGCCATCCGAACATCGCTGCACCTACCTTTCTCCGCGGACTATAGCCTCCCACGGATCCTTAGCGGAGAGTCGCCGCGTCATGGAGGGCTGCCGGCGAACGGTTACCAGCGAGGGATGTCAGCCGGGGAACAGGGTGACGTCGACGACGCGGCCGGGACGCGAGTTGAGCACCAGCACCTGGCTGCCGGCCGGGATTGCCTCTTCGCTGTATGCGATGAAGGATTCGCTCCCGCCTCGCATCGAAAGCAGCACCTCGCCTGGGCGACCCGGTCCCGGAATCCGGAGCGTGACATGTCCGATAGTGCCGATGACCCGGTCTCGTGAGTCGCTTTCCATAGCGGCTTTACGCTACACCCGCCGAGCTTTGGACAGCTCGAAGCACCGGTAACTCTCGCAGGCCGGCAACCAAGCGCTTCGGTCCGGCTAGCACCAGGTACTCCAGGTTGCGAAGGTGGCTGACAGTGCCGACTTTCACTCCGCTCGGGTTGTGGATTCCGATCTGGGCGCCAACGTAACGTTTCGAGTCGAAGGCGAATGTCTCCACATGACCGTGCTCCGAGCACATGTCGACGAGGTCCTCGAGAGCCACCCACGACTCGTTGTTGTAGGACACGGCCACTACCGAAGCGGCAACGTCACCGATCAAACGGCGCAGCGCGGACGGCATCTGCCGCTTGAAGTTGAACACGCTCTTGGTTGCCTCGTCGCGGCTGTCGACTCTTTTGCACGCCGCCCCGTAATGCTCCGGGGCGTCCCACGCTACGAGCGTCTCCCAGATGTGGTAGTTCGTGAAGTAACGGTGCTGATTGTAGGGAGGGTCGAGGTATGCGAGGTCGACTTCGGGTAAGCCTCTGACGGCCACAGTAGCTTCAGCGCGCACGGCCTGGCCCGCTCCGGCAAGCAGTTCCGGCGGCCGAAGCTCGAGCGGTTTGTAGGAGCGCTCAGCCCAACTCTTGACGTACGCCATCTGCAAACCGGTCGTAGAGTCAACTCGGTCCGCTGCGTCGATAAGACTCGTCAGCAGGATCGGCCACAACGGGCTTCCGGCGAAGTCACGGTCCAAAGTGTCTCGGATCGCGTCGATCCTCTCCCCATTGAAAGGCTGAAAGAATCTGGATTTGACACAGAACGTGTCAGTGAAATAGCCCGCTTGTCCCCGAAGGGACCCAAGGTAGCGCAGAGCCTCCGCCAGTTCCCTGCTGTTGATGTCGTGTCCGTCGGTCTGTATGTAACACCGCGCGAACACCTCGGAATAGCGCGCTGCGTCGAGCGCTGTCACGTACGCACCTCGGCGTTTGAACTCCTGGGCAACCCTCGTCGTTCCTGTAAAGAGATCCAACGCACTTTTGGCGTGAACTGCTGTAAGGATCTCGCCGAGCACAGGGACGAGCAGCCTCTTCGAACCGAGGTATTTTATCAACCGGAAGATCCGGTGACGCGAAGAAGGCCGGACGGTCGCGGGGATTCGGCCCGGCCTTGGCGAGTCGGCAGAGCTCCACGAACCGCTACACCTCCACGAAGCAGCGGTGCACCACGAACCGCTACGCCTCCACGAACCGGGAGACCCCCACGAACCGGCGGTTGCAGGTTGAGCGACTGGTCGACGGTCACGACATCAACTATACGTAGAAGAGCGGCGGCCGTTGCCTGGTCCGCGTCGCTCGTAGAGTGGTCGTTGTCATGTCTAAGTCCAGGCCAGGTGGCGGAACACATAGGCAACGAGGTCATCTGAGGGCCGGGAACCCGACTTGCCAGGATATCGAGTGACCAACCGTACGGGCGAGGTGATCGTCGGACTCGACGTCGGGACCACCGGGGTCAAGGCGGTCGCCTTCGACCTCGCCGACCGTCGGCGAACCATAGCGATCCGCGAGTACCCTCTGATACGACCGGCCGCCGGCCAGCATGTGCAAGATCCCGCTGTGATACTCGCTGGGGCCCACGCAGCCCTTTGCGAATGCCTCGGCGCCGCTCGCGGGTCGTACGTCGTGGCAATGTCGCTGAGCGCGGCGATGCACGGGCTCATCGCGCTCGACGACAAGTGTCGGCCTATTACTCCGCTGGTCACGTGGGCTGACGAGCGCGCAGGCGCTGAAGCACGCGAGCTGGCCTGTGACCCAGCAGCGTTTGACCTCCAGCAGGTAACAGGCACCCCGGTCCATCCGATGACGCCGCTCGTGAAGCTCGAATGGTTCCGGCGCAATGACCCCGCAACCTTCTCGGCGGCGCGCTGGTGGGTCGGGCTCAAGGACTACCTGATCTACTGGCTGACCGGGACTCTCGCAACCGAGACCTCCTCCGCTTCTGGCACTGGACTCCTCGACGTGACCACCCGGACCTGGAGCCCAGTAGCTATGGCGGCCTGCGGGATCGACCTGGGACGACTCCCAGAGGTACTGTCGACCACTGCGGTGCTGCCCCTTCGTAGCGACGGCCAACTCGCCGCCTCGCTCGGCGTACCAACAGGCACACCTGTCGCTGTCGGCGCCGCTGACGGCCCACTTGCCAACCTCGGAGCGGGCGCCGTTGACGTAGGAATCGCGGGAATGTCGCTCGGCACCAGCGGTGCGATACGGGTGGTTACCCACGGACCCTGCCCGGACCGCCTAGGCAGAGTCTTCTGCTATGCGCTCGTCGAGCCGCTGTGGGTCGCGGGTGGCGCGATCTCCAACGGCGCCGAGGTCCTGCGCTGGGCAGCAAGGACCCTCGCACCCGGCACCACAACCGACACCCTCGGCGATCCCACCACTGTCCCGACACAAGGAGTGGCAGCCGACAGCGACGGCGTAGTTATGCTCCCGTTCCTGCTCGCAGAGCGGGCACCGCTATGGAACCCGGACCTCGCCGGCGCATTCGTCGGGTTGCGACACCACCACAACGAGACGCACATGCGCAGGGCCGCGATGGAAGGCGTATGCCTGCAGATGCGCCTCCTTCTCGATCGAGTCGACGCCCATCACCCGGTGACGTCGGTACGTGCAACTGGAGGGGCGTTCCGCTCGCCGCTGTGGAGAAATCTCATGGCCGCAGCGCTCGAACGGCCGATGACGGTATCCGCAGACGCTGAAGGAACCGCGCTCGGGGCTGCGGCGATCGGCCTGGTCGCCGTAGGACGCTCGGAGAGTTTGAGCGACGCAACGGCCGCTCTGGACGCCGAGCCCCACAACACACATCAGCCGGAGGGTGTCGACCTCTCGCTGGTCAGCTCCTTCGGCAGGATTCGGGAAAGGACCGCCGCGCTGTTCGATGCCCTTTCCGAGAACGTGCCGACGGGATCCAGCTCATGAGCTTGCATGCCCGCCCCCAATCCGCTCCGGCGCTCATCGCATCGAAAGACTGTGCGTGAAACTGCACCGGTTTCGTGCAGTTACACGCACAGATGCCGCCGACTCATCAGCCCCGTCGCCACAGTGGGCCTCCGACGCCCTGCCGCCCGCACCCTGCACCGGCTACTCCGGGATTGCCCGCACCGCACCCCAGTAGTGTGAGACGCCATGTCGAAGGTTCTCAGCTCCCTACCGGTCGGCGAACGTGTCGGCATCGCTTTCTCAGGGGGTCTCGACACCTCCGTCGCAGTGGCGTGGATCCGACACCACGGTGCGGTCCCCTACTGCTACACGGCCAACCTCGGCCAGTACGACGAACCTGACATCGACTCGATTCCCGGCAGGGCCCTCGAGTACGGCGCCGAGAAGGCGAGGCTGGTCGACTGCCGGCGCCAACTCGCCGAGGAAGGCCTGGCGGCGATCGCGTGCGGGGCCTTCCACATCCGCTCCGCCGGTCGGGCCTACTTCAACACCACCCCCCTCGGCAGGGCGGTCGCAGGCACCCTTCTCGTGCGGGTGATGAGAGACGACGGGGTTTCGATCTGGGGTGACGGCTCGACTTTCAAAGGTAACGACATCGAGCGTTTCTACCGCTACGGCCTTCTCGCAAACCCGCAGCTTCGCATCTACAAGCCGTGGCTCGACGCTACCTTCGTATCCGAGCTGGGCGGCCGTCAGGAAATGTCCGAATGGCTGACAGCCCACGGCCTCCCCTACCGCGACAGCGCCGAGAAGGCATACTCCACCGACGCGAACCTGCTCGGAGCGACGCACGAGGCGAAAAAGCTGGAACACCTGGATTCCTCGATAGACCTCGTCGAGCCGATAATGGGCGTCGCGTTCTGGGATTCCTCGGTAAAAATTGACCCCGAGGACGTCACCGTCACCTTCGAGCAGGGACGCCCTACCGCAATCAACGGGAAGGAATACGAAGATCCCGTCGAACTCCTCGTCGCGGCGAACTCGGTCGGCGGCAGGCACGGGCTAGGCATGTCCGACCAGATAGAGAACAGGATCATCGAAGCGAAGTCACGAGGCGTCTACGAAGCGCCGGGCATGGCGTTGCTTCACATCGCATTCGAACGTCTGCTCAACGCCACCCACAACGAGGACACGGTCGCCGCCTACCACAACGACGGACGCCGGCTCGGCAGGCTGCTCTACGAAGGTCGCTGGTTCGATACGCAGGCGATGATGATCCGCGAGCCGCTGCAGAAATGGGTTGCTGCAGCCGTCACCGGCGAGGTGCGGCTCCGGCTGAGGCGCGGAGAGGACTACTCGATCCTCTCCACCGACGGCCCGTCACTGTCGTACCACCCCGACAAGCTTTCGATGGAGCGCGTCGAGGACGCCGCCTTCGGCCCCCAGGACAGGATCGGCCAGCTCACGATGCGCAACCTCGACATAGCCGACACGAGAGCGAAACTCGAACTTTACGCGAGTCTCGGCACGCTACCGGCCGGGGATTTCACGCTCGTCGGAGAGATAGCGCCAGGCGGTGCTGACGCGATCAGCGCGAACCCGACGATGAAAGTGCAGGTGGAGGCGTCGCTCGACCAGGCCGCCCTGGAGTCCGGGGTGGACTAGCTCGCTGCTAGCTCCGACCAGTCCCCTCCAGTTCGGTGGTAGCCCCGCCTGTGCGCCCACCACAAGCGCGGCGCGAGCTTCGGGTTCTGCGCCAAACTGCGCTCCGGTCGAAGCCAGGAGGTCAGAGGCTCAAGTCAGGGCCTTGAGCGGACGAAATTCATCGTCTAGATGAATGGTGCTTCTGAAGGGCGACGCGGTCGGAATGCTCGACGTGGGGCTGCGGGCAGGGAGCAGTGCAGCGAGGCGCATAACGAGCGCTCGGCTGGACGTGAATGAACGCGAACTACGAAGCCAGACGACGCCTGCTCCCTTTGTTGCGCCGTCTCCCGGAACCCTTGGAGGCCCGTGTCCGCGGCCTGTTGCGCACCGCGAGGACCGACGAGACCCCTCCGCACGCCGAGCTCGCTTACAGCGAACGCCCCGGCGGGGAGCACGCCGAAATGCCTGGCGTTTCGCGGCGATCCGTGCGGGGCGACTCGGTAGTCGTCCTCCTCTACCACCGCGTCGCAGAGGACCTCAACGACCCATTTCGCCTGAGTGTCGGCCCGCAGCGCTTCGAGGAGCACATGCGGATAGTAAAACGCCACGCCGAGCCGGTGACGCTCGCCGAAGTACTAAAGCGGGGGCAACGGCCACGAGTGGCTGTCACCTTCGACGACGGTTACGCTGACAACCTTCTCGCCGGCGGGCCGATCCTTGAGGCGGCGTCTATGCCGGCCACCGTCTTTGTGACCTCAGGCGCAATCGGATCGCAGCGGCCTCTCTGGCCGCTGCGACTGGAGGAATTGTTCCGTCTCGGTGAACCTCGCGCTGACCTGATCGAGCTTGACGTCGCCGGGAACGCCCTCAGCGTCGGCACCCCGAGAGGCGGAAGGTCCACCGAGGCGATGATGGCCGTACACGACCTGCTCACACCACTGCACCCGTCGGCCACAGCCGAGGCGATGAAGCAGCTCGAAGACCACTTCGGCGGCGACGTATCGACGGGCTGTCGCCGAATGTTGAGCGAACTGGAGGTACGTGCAATGGCAGCGACTGACATCTTTACTGTAGGGTCGCACACGAGAAACCACGCCTGGCTGTCGGCACTCGACGACACGGAGTTGGACCACGAGATTGCCGGCAGCAAGGCCGACCTCGAGTCCATCACCGGCCGCCCGATCGCCGACTTCGCCTACCCGTTCGGCACCCGGATCTCGTTCGGCCGGGGCGTGACGCGTGCTGTGCGCCGAGCCGGGTTCGCTCTCGCATGCACCACCTTCGACGATCCGGTGGCTCCGGGCACCGGTCGCTACCTCGTTCCGCGCCGGCCCGTGCACGACTGGAACGGACCGCAATTCGAGGGACGGCTCCTTTCGTGGCTCGCCGCTTGACGACGACAAGCTCGATTCCGAGCAGTAGGGGGAAAAGGTGCCGCCACCTCGACCCGGGTCATTTCAAGACCAGACGCGCCATGGTGGGTCACCGGAAACCCAGAGCTCTTCGAGCAGGTCGCGCTCGCGAGGTGTGTCCATCGGTTGCCAGAAGCCGTCGTGCACGTAGGCGCTTAGCTGACCGGCCTCGGCGAGGGCGCTCAACGGCTCACGTTCGAGCATGAACTCGCCTTCGCTTGGGAACAGGTCGAGAGCTTCCGCCTCGAAGACCATGAACCCGCCGTTGATGGCGCCGGAGCTCGTGAGGGGCTTCTCCTCAAACGCGGACACTGCAGCGGCCTCGCCGAGGATCAGCTCCCCGAAGCGGCTCGGCGGTCTCACCGCCGTCACCGTGGCGAGACGCCCGTAGCGCACGTGGTGCTCGACGAGGGCGTTAACGTCGATGTTGCCGATACTGTCACCGTAGGTGACCATGAAGCGCTTTGCGCCGAGTTGGCGGGCGACGCGCGCGACCCTTGTGCCCGTCAGGGTGTCCCAGCCGGTCTCCCGGCATGTGATCCGCCAGTCATATCGGCCTCGTGGCCCGAGGATCTCGATGCTGTCAGGACGCGACAGGTCCACGGTGAAGTCGTGGTTGAGCGCCATGAAGTTGACCACGTAGCGTCGGATGATGTCGCCGAGCCAGCCAAGGGCAAGCGAGAAGTCGTTGTAGCCGTACGCCGAGTAGACGCTCATTATGTGCCAGAGGATCGGACGGCCGCCGATCGGAACCATCGGCTTGGGTACGTTCGGGTCGTAGCCGGACATCCTCGTCCCGCGCCCGCCGCATAGGATGATCGTAGGGATGGGGCTCTCAGCCATGGCGCAGCGACCAGTCGTACCCGATAAGGTCACTCGCTGGGTCCAGGCGTTCTATCTCGTCGGTGGAGTGATGCACCGACGCCAAGTTCGCCACGAGCGCAGTTGCCACACCTTCGCCTTTGAAACCGTTCCAGACCATCGGCGGGACGGTGACGAGGCAGTAGTTGAGCTCGCCTATGTGGTACTCCGCGAGTATGCCGCGGCTTGGTGAATCGGGGCGGTCGTCGAAGCAGACGAGTTTGATCATGCCGACCGGTACTGCGTAGTTGAGTGTCATCTCCTTGTGGCGGTGCCATCCTTTGACCACGCCGGGGTATACCATTGAGAAGTAGATCTCACCGAAACGCTCGAACAGTGGGCTGTCGTCGCGCATCATGTGCAGGATCGATCCCCTTTCGTCGGGTATCCGCCGGAGGGGTGTCACCACAACGCCTTCAATTTGACTCAAAATCGGTCCTTCCCCGCCGTCTCGCGGCACAGTCGTAGAGTTTCCGCTACCGCTTCTGCAAGCGGGGTCGAAGCAATGAGCCCGAAGGAGGCTAGACGGCCTGCGTCGATGCAGTATCGGGCGGCGTCATCGTGAAACGCCGCTATATCTGTCACTGTTGGAGGCAGGACGATCTGCGGGCGGCCCATCCCCTCGGTGTCGGATTGGTCAGCTACGAGGCGGGCGAACTCGTAGACGGTCATTGTCTCACCTGACGCCAGGTTGTAGGTCCCGGCGTCGAGCAGTCCCGGGTCGCACGCTGCCAGCACGATCCGGGCGACGTCGGTCATGGCAACGAAGTCGCGTTGCTGGTCGGGTGTCCTCAACTCCAGCGGACGGCCCCGAGCCGCCCGAAGGCAAAGGTCGTTTGCGAGGAGAGTCCACCGCCGAACGGATATATCGGCTGGCGCACCGACGGCGTTGCTGAGACGCAGCACTGCGAGGCGATCGTCGCCGATCTCAGAAGCGAGGATGTGCTCGCAGGCGAGCCGGGCGATCGAATACGCCGACCTCGGTGCCGGAATGACATCCTCGGTGACTGTATTTCCTGGCGCGAGCTCCGACCCGTACACGTGGACGGTCGACACGTAGACGAGCCGCTGGACCCCTTGGCGCCGGCATGCCTCCCCAACCGCCCGGGCGACAGCTGTCGTAGCCGCGAGAGCCTCGTCGGGATCCTCGCGTGCCGCCACCTCATTGGCGCCTGCCAGG
>JAKAZH010000001.1 GCA_021815935.1 Actinomycetes bacterium | reverse complement strand
GCGGTAGAGGTTGACTTCGAGTTGTTCGAGGTCGAGTAGCGCCACCAAGCTGTCCAAGGCCTCCGTCATGCTTCCATCATGCCTCGGTGGGCGGATCCCGACGCAACCTGACTGCGCGCGGGGAGGCCCGCCTCCGAGAACGCGACCGAACCGACCCGGTGACGGCCTGTAGACTTGGGGGGTGCAATCCGTAGTCGGCCTTGCCCGCCAGAAGCTGGGAACACCCCTGGGGCAGAAGCTTTTCCGGTACTCGATGACGTCGGTTGTAGCGGTCCTGGTCAGCAACGCGTGCATCCTCTTTTTCGTCGGGGTGCTCAACGTGGGCGTGATCTTGGCGAGCACGCTCTCGACGACGATCGCCACGATCCCGAGCTACCACCTGAACCGCAAATGGGCGTGGGGTAAAGACGGGAAGAGCCATTTGTGGAGGGAGGTCCTTCCGTTTTGGGCCTTGGCTTTGCTTGGCTGGGCCTTCTCGACCGTCGCCGTCGCTTTCGCCGACGGCTTCGCGAAGCATCACGATCTGACGCACACAGCCCGAACCCTGCTGATCGGAGCGGTCTATTTCAGCGCTTTCGGCGTGCTGTGGGTCGGGAAGTTCGTGATCTTCAACCGGTTGATGTTCGTCTCGCACGCCCACAAGGGCACACACAGCGACCTTGCGCGCACAGGCATCGCCGAATCCGTCGAAGTAGCCTGACCGGGCCCCGCTGAACTGATGCTGAGCGAGCATGAGCTGAGCATCGCCCGCGCCCAGAAGGGTTTCATGCCCGACCTGGAGGGCGAAGCCCTCGCCCGGGTCGCTGCTCTTGCCGCCAAAAGCGGTCTCGGCCCTATCGTGGAGATCGGCACATACTGTGCTAAATCCGCACTGTACCTGGGGTTCGCCGCCAGACTCGAGTCTTGCGCCGTCTACAGCGTCGATCACCACCGCGGATCAGAGGAGAATCAGGCCGGCTGGGAGCATCACGACCCCACCCTCGTGGACCCGGCGACGGGAAGGATGGACACACTTCCCATAGCGCGGGCGGTCATCGAGCTTGCGGCGCTGGAAGACACGGTCGTGCTGATCGTAGGCCGCTCCGAAGTAGTGGCAGCTGCCTGGTCAACGCTGATTTCGCTGCTTTTCATTGACGGCGGGCACGGAGGTGCGATCGCCTGGGCCGATTACCACGGGTGGTCGCCGCAGGTGGCCGTGGGCGGGTTCATGGCGATCCACGACGTGTTCCCTGACCCAGCGGATGGCGGCCGGCCGCCGTACGAGATCTTCTGCGAAGCGCAACGCGGTGGCCGGTGGTCCGAACGGACTGACCTCGGGGCAGGGTCGCTCAAAGTGCTCGAGCGGGTCTCGGCCGGCCCGCCCGTCGCCTAGCCGGACGGTCGCCCGGACCGCCGGGTGCTGCCCGCCGACCAGGCCTCGCGCCAAAGCGCCCAGCGAAGCGCAGCCAGGCCGCCGATGGTCCGGGGGATCCGTCGGACTATCGGCGAACGTGGCGGTCTGAGCTCATCCACCGATACAGGGATCTCAGCGATGCGAAGGTCTGCACGCTCGGCTCTGATCAGAACCTCCGTGTCAAAGATGTCCTTGCCGAACCGGCTTGCTGCTACCGCAGGGGCGAGCGCCGAGCGCCTCAGGGTCTTAAGGCCGTGCGTGTCGGACGCGGCCAACCCGAACCCGTATCGAAGCGTCGCGGAGAACACCCCGGTCACGAGCCGCCTACCCGGCGAGCGCCGGTCGGAAGCGCCGTGCGCACGCTTGGAGCCGACTACGGCAGCAACAGAGCTGTCGGACATCACGGCGAGGGCCCGGTCGAGAAAATCCAAATCGACCAGGTCCACGTCGAAGTTCGCAACGACCTCGCCTTGCGCCATCTCGAAGCCGGCCTTGAGCGCGGCGCCGTAATCCGCGACGGGAAGCGACGTAGTGCGGACCTCCGGGTAGCTAGCTTCGAGGTGCCGGGCGATCGCAAGCGTGTCGTCACGCGAGCCGTTCTCGACCAGGATCACCTCGAACATAGCGTCACGCCCGCGCAGCCCCTCTACGACCGCGCCGACGGCCGCTTCGAGGTAACTCTCCTCGTTGTGCGAAGGCATGACGACGCTGAGCATGAACCCACGATGCTACGTTGCGACGTGAGGTTCTGCGGCCGATTGGTGGAGGGACCGGATACCTAGAAGTATTCGGGGCGCCATGAAGACGGCCACCCCCGCGCTGACGGGTCCGGCGCGCGAAGCGGTGATAGGCGTCGCGGCCGGTGCACTCGTCGCGCTCTCGCTCCCGCCATTCGGTTGGTGGCCCCTCGGATGCTTCGGTCTGGCGCTGGTCGCAGCAGCGCTGCCAGGTCTCGGTCTGGCACGCCGGGTGGTGCTCGGAGCCGGTTGGGGGCTTGCGCAGTTCGCGATCGGTATCGCATGGACCGAACAGTTCAGCGCATACGGGTTCGTCATCCTGCTCATAGTCTGCGCCGCTTTCACATGCCTTTCAGCGGCGATCGTCCCGACCGGGCGCGACTGGACCGTAGCCGTCGGATTGCCTGCGTCCGTGATGCTCGTCACGTGGTCGCGCGACCGGTTCCCGCTTCACGGCTTCCCCCTCGCCGGCACTGAGCTCGGCCAGGCGGCCGGCCCGCTCGAGTGGGCGGTCAAGCTCGGCGGTGGGCTCCTGCTGAGCGGGGAGACCACCCTTGTGGGCGTGACGCTCGCACTCGTAGCGAAAGCCGTCTACCTCCGCGCGAAAGGTGACTCCAAGCACCGCTCGAAACCACGGTCGCCCGCCGGCCGCCCGACCGGAATCCGGCTGCCTGCCGTGGCAGTTGCGATCGCCTGCGCGCTGCCACTCGCAGGCTGGCGCTCGCCGAGCGGCGCCGGTCGCAGACTGTCGCCAATTCGCGTGGCGATGGTCCAAGGTGGAGGTCCGCTAGGGACGCGGGCGATCAACACCGATCCGGCCGTCGTCTTCAACCGCCAGCTCTCCGAGTCGGCTGTATTGAAACCGCCTCTCAACCTTGTCGTGTGGCCCGAAGGGATGCTCCAAGCTGACACGCCGTTCCAGGACACAGCCCAAGCCGGCCAGGTGGCGGCGCTCGCCCGAAGGTTGTCGGCGACGGTCGTCGCCGGGGTGGTTCAGAACCTGAGCTCCACGAAGTACCTGAACGAGGCTGCTGCGTGGTCACCCGCTGGTTCGATCGTAGCAACCTACCTGAAGAACCATCTTGTACCTTTCGGGGAGTACATCCCGGACAGACCGCTACTTTCGAAGTACTTCAATGTGGCGGATGTGCCCCGCGACGCCATCCCAGGCCACAGCCCTGCTTTCATGGCCACACCAGCAGCGCCCCTCGGCGTTCTCATCTCCTACGAAGTTTTCTTCGGGGCACGGGCGAGGAGTGGGGTGCTCGCCGGTGGCCAGCTCCTGGTCGTCCCGACCGACGACGCGTCGTACAGGGGCACGCAGGTGGTTGGCCAGGAGCTCGCCGCCGCAAGGCTTCGTGCAGTTGAAACGGGCCGCTGGCTCGTTCTTGTCTCACCCACCGGTTACTCCGAGGTGGTCCGGCCTGACGGGGTCGTCGAGCGGCGCAGCTCCCTCAGCGCTGCGACAGTGCTAGAAGCGACCGTCGCAAGGCGTACAGGCCGGACTGTCTTCGTCGACCTCGGAGACACGCCGTTCGTGCTCGGAGCGGGCGCGCTTTGGCTGGCAGCGGCCTTTTGTGGCATCCACGGTGCTCGGATCCGACGCTCTAGGCGGTCGGAGCAGCCGAAGACACCTTCGACTGGCCGCAATTCGACCTGGCGAGGCCGTCGTGTATGATTAGTCCAGCTTGACCGCACAAGACCTGGCGGCAAGATTCTTGAAGTCATGTCGCCGGCCACCTCGATGCGCGTAGCCCTCCTCGTGTACCGAGGCAACCCCCATTCAGGCGGCCAGGGTGTCTACACCCGTTACCTCGCCCGTGAGCTCGTCGAGCTAGGGCATCGGGTGACCGTCTTCGCCGGACAGCCGTGGCCGGTCCTCGACGACGGCGTCGAGTTCGTCGCCGTGCCGAGCTTGGACCTGTATCGCGAGCCGGACCCGTTCAGGATTCCCCGCTTGGGGGAGTTCCGGACCCCGACAGACGTCGCCGAATTCGCCATCATGTGCAGCGCAGGGTTCCCCGAACCCCGGACTTTCAGCTGGCGGGTACGCAAGCTTCTCGCTGCACGCAAGTCGGACTTCGATATCGTCCAGGACAACCAGACCTTCGGGACCGGTCTGCTCGGTGTCATGTCCGACGGCCTTCCCCTCCTCGGTACATGCCACCACCCTGTCACGGTGGACAGGACGCTCGACTTGGAGCACGCAGCGAACCTACGGCGGCGTCTCGCGTTGCGGCGGTGGTACGGGTTCATCAAGATGCAGAAGAAGGTCGCTCGACGGATCCCGCGTATTCTCACGGTGTCGTCGTCGTCCAAGCGCGACATCGTCGAGCAGTTCGGCGTCGACGCAGGCCAGCTGGAGATCGTCCCGATCGGCGTAAACCACAACCACTTCCGTCCGCGCCCCGACGTTGCCCGGGTGCCCGGTCGGATCATGACCACAGCGAGCGCCGACGTTCCCTTCAAGGGCCTGCTGCCGTTGGTCGAGGCGCTCGCAAAGCTGCGAACGGAGGTGCCCGAGGCGCACCTGGTGGTGGTAGGCAAGCTCCGTTCCGAAAGTCCTGTTGGCGCGGCTATACGGCGGCTCGACCTCTCCGGCGCTGTTCGCTTCGAGTCGGCGATCAGCGATGACCGGATGGTCGAACTGTACGCACAAGCCCAGGTGGCAGTCGTCCCGTCCCTCTACGAAGGATTTTCGCTGCCCGCCGTTGAGGCACAGGCGTGCGCCACGGCGCTGGTCGCGACCACCGGCGGCGCACTCCCCGAAGTGGTAGGTGACAGCGGCGGAAGCGGGATCCTCGTCCCTCCGGGCGATCCTGCGGCGCTCGCCGCAGCGATCGGCAGGGTCCTTGAGGATCCGCAACTGGCCGCCAGGCTGGGCGCCAACGCCAGACGCAGGGTCCTCGAACGCTTCACTTGGGGTACATGTGCGCGCCTCACCGCCGAGCACTACCGTTGGACGATAGAGCATTTCGCCGGTATCCGTTCGACTGGCGCAAGTGGCGGCTGATGCTCACCGTGCGATACGAGACTTTGGGTGTCGTGGCGGGAGACCACCTCCTCGACTTGGGGGCCGGGGGAGGACGACACGCGTACGAGGCGATGCGCCGAGGTGCGCTGGTCACCGCGGTGGATTACGACCACTCGGAGATGGTTAAGGCGTTCGCGATGATGTGTGCCCTCTCGACAGACGACCAGGCGGTCGCGCGAAATGGCGGAGCCGGGGCAGTTGCTGTGTCAAATGCACTTGCCTTGCCGTTCCCGCCGGGGGCATTCGACCGGGTCATCGCTGCAGAGGTACTTGAGCACATTCCCGACGACAGCGCCGCTATCGCAGAGCTGGCGCGAGTGTTGCGGCCGGGGGGGACGATGGCCGTAACGGTGCCTCGATGGTGGCCGGAGCTGCTCACGTGGGCGTTGTCCGACGAATACCACTCGAAGCCTGGCGGCCACATCCGCATCTACCGGCGGGCGACGCTCATCTCCAGGCTGGAGGCGGCCGGGCTCAGACTTTCGAGTTGTCATCATGCCCATGCGTTGCATTCGCCGTACTGGTGGTTGAAGGCTTTTGTCGGTGTCGATGACGAGAAACATCCGGCGGTGCGTGCTTACTATAGGTTCCTTGTGTGGGACATCACTTCGGGCCCGCGCGTGACGCGCCTCGCGGAGCGCCTACTGAATCCGCTGATGGGCAAGAGCGCCGTGTTCTACCTGACGAAGCAGCCATGAGTTCTTTCGAGGCCGTCGACTCGTTGGGATATGTCGAATCCGAAGCTCGATATCCGTCTCCGGGTACCCTTTCGCCGGTCGAGGTTCAGACGACGGCAGCGTGGATCGCGTCCCTGCAGTTGCCGTCGGGAATGATCCCTTGGTTCAGCGCAGGACACTGCGACCCGTGGAACCACGTTGAAGCGGCGATGGCGTTGTCGGTAGCCGGTTGGACCGACGAAGCGGTCCGGGCCTTCGAGTGGCTGGAGTCCAAGCAACACGAGGACGGCTCGTGGTGTCGCTACTACCTGGCTGATGGCGTGGAGGATCCCCGCCGGGATCCGAACGTGTCGGCATACGTAGCGACGGGCGCATGGTGGCATTTCCTTGTCACCGGGGATGCCGACTTCCTCGAGCACATGTGGTCAGTGGTGGACCGGGCGATCGGCTTTGCGCTAGGACTGCAACGGCCGGGAGGGGAGGTAGCGTGGTCGGCGGATCCAGACGGACGTCACGCTTCCTACGCCCTGCTCACGTCTACTTCGTCGATCTACCACAGCTTGCGAGCGGCTCTCGCAATAGCCGGCTGTTTGGGCTACGACCGCCCGGAGTGGGAGCTCGCCGCCCCGCGTATGGCTGAGGCGATCGTCAGACGACCGGAGTCTTTCGCCCCCAAGGATCGCTGGGCGATGGACTGGTACTACCCGGTCCTGTCCGGGGCTTTCGGCGCAGACGCCGCCCGTTTGCGGGTCAGCGAGCGTTGGGAGGAGTTCGTGACAGAAGGCGTCGGCGTGCGCTGCGTGTCGGACCAACCGTGGTTCACCGCGGCTGAAACCGCGGAATGCGCGATAGCCCTCGACGCGGTCGGCCTCAAGTCTCACGCAGTCGACCTGCTGCGGGCCACCGGACACATGCGTGAGGAGGACGGATCGTACTGGACCGGCTGTGTGCATCCCGGATGCGTTCGCTATCCCGGCGGGGAGAGGTCGTCCTACACCGCTGCCGCAGTTATAATCGCCGAGCACTGCCTCTACGGCCAAGGGCCGGCCTCGGGCGTCTTTCGCGGCGAAACGTTCCCCGAGCCTTACGGGTTCGTCGACGTCGCCGAGACGGCCGCCGACAGCTGACGGGCGGCGCTGCGGCCCGACGCGATGCAGGCCGGTATGCCGGCGCCATCGTAGCTGGAACCGGCCAGGGCGACTCGGCCCGTAGCCTTGGCGAGCTCGCCGCGAACGTCGCGCACCCAGCTCAAATGTCCTACGCGGTACAACGGGAACGCGCCGGGCCACCTGCTCACCCGCCAGTCGCCGGCCGAAAGGTTCCTCCCCACGACGGTTCCGAGCTCACCCAGAAGGACCGCCGCCAAATCGGCGTCGGAGTAATGAGCCGGTCCCGGATCGCCGTGGCGCCCGGCCGATATTCGCAGCACCATGCGCTCAGGGTTCGACGACCAGTGCGGCCACTTGTTGGAGCCGAACGAGCACGCGGTCATCAACGTTCCAGCCGTTGGAGCGACGAGGATACCGTTGACGTCTGGCGCGATGTGGAGGTCGCGGCGATCGACCGAAAATGTGGCGACTGCGACGTCCGTGGTCTGCAACGAAGCGAGACCGGTGGGGGCGAGGTCCCCGAGGATCGCTGCGGCGTCAGTAGAGCTCACAGCGATTACCGCCGCGTCGTAGACGTCGTCGTCCACTTGCAGCAGGTCAGCAGCTTCACGGCCGGCGCGCACCGATGCGGCAGCTCGGGCGACGAAACGTACCCCGGCTGCGTCGAGGTGTTCGACGAGGCGTTCGACGATGACGGACATACCGCCTTGCGGGCTCAGGAATATAGGCGGGCGTGGGGCGCCGGGCGGAGGGAGCTGCTTTCGCAGTCCCATGAGAAGGCTGCGAGACGATCGAGCAGCCTCTAGGAGGTTCGGGGCTGTAGCGGCGGCGCTCAGGTCGGCGGTAGACGCCGCATGGATGCTTCCGAGGAGCGGTTCGACGAGGCGCTTCGCGGCCTTGGCTCCGAAACGTCCGGCTACCAAGTCGTCAACGCTGGCATCCTCGCCCAGCGGGGTGCGTGGCGCCACGAGGTCCCACGCCGCCCTGGCCGCCCCGAGCGGACCGAGAAGCCTGCTTGTGGCGAGTGCTCGAAGGTCCGTCGGCACCCCGAGGACAAGTCCGGCTGGGAGCCGGTGCAGGCGCTTCGCGAAATACACGAGGGTTGCCCCCGCTTGCGGTGCCACCAGCTGCGAGGTCAATCCGAGCGAGTCGGCAAGTCCGACTGCCGCATCGCTACGGGTCAGGAAGGCATCGGGGCCTTCGTCGACAGGCACGCCGGCGAACAAGGAGGTTTTGATCCTCCCGCCCAAACGGTCAGGTTCGTAGACGGTGACCTCTGCGCGCTCGCACAACTCAAACGCGGCGGCGAGGCCGGTAATCCCCCCGCCGATCACTGCCACTTTCACGACTTGTACCCTTTCGTCAGCGGCTGCGCTCGAAGGAGTGAACCAGGTCGACGATCCTCGCAAGTACATCCGGATCGGTTTCCGGCATCACCCCGTGACCGAGGTTGAAGATGTGGCCGTCGATACCAGATTCTCTCGCTTCACGGAGTATCCGGAGGGTGGCGGGGCCGGCAGCCTCCCAGCCGGCGACGCAAAAGGCAGGGTCGAGGTTCCCCTGGAGTGCGACCGAGCCGCCGGTCCGTTCCCGGGCCACGCCGAGAGGCACCCGCCAGTCCACCCCGACGACCGTCGCTCCGGCCCCCGGGATCATCCCGAGCAGTTCACCGGTTCCGACGCCGAAGTAGATCAACGGGACCCCGGATAAAGCAAAAGCGGTCAGGACTTTCGTGGTCGCCGGAAGGACAAAGCGCCGGTATGTGGCCGGGTCGAGGGCACCCGCCCAACTGTCGAAGAGCTGCACGGCTTGGGCCCCGGCGGCAATCTGGGCTTCGGCGCTGGCGATCGCCTGGTCTGCCAGGCGGTCAAGTAGGGCCATCCAAAGGTCCGTATCGGCGAGCATCATGGTCTTGGTTCGCACGTAGTCGCGCGAGGATCGTCCCTCGATCAGATAGCTGGCGACGGTGAAAGGGGCGCCTGCGAAACCTATGAGGGGTATCGTCAACTCCCTCGCCAGGATCCGGACGGTTTCGATGAGCCACGGAGCATCGGCTTCCACCTCGAAAGGTCGCACCCGGTCGAGGTCGGCGCGACATCGGAACGGCCTCTCGACGACAGGGCCCACACCGGCCTTTATGTCAACTCCGAAACCTGTGGCCGCCGACGGCACCACGATGTCGGAGAATACGATGGCGGCGTCGACACCGTAGCGCCGTACTGGTTGCAGAGTTACTTCCACTGCGAGGTCGGGGCGCATCAGGGATTCGAGGAGCCCCTCGCCGCCGCGAACCCTGCGGTACTCCGGGAGAGCGCGACCGGCCTGGCGCATGAACCATACAGGTGTCGTCGGGACGGGTTCACGCCGGCACGAAGCTAGGAAGAAATGTTCGAGCGGCGCTGTCACCTTAGTGACGCTACCCGCCTGGGAACGATGCGTGGCTTGCAAAGGCCGCCGTGACCACGCAAAGTGGTTGTTCCCTTATGGCGCACCCCGACGTCCACTCAGAGCAGGCGTACGTGGACCTGGCATACGCCAGGCTTTCGGCGATGCGTGACTCGACCCAGTCGATGTTGCGCGAAGCCTTCTCCGACAAGAGCAGCGGGTTTCAGGCGATAACCGAACGCGACGTCCGGGTTCGAAGCGGACTGAGCCGCCTGGAGCACCTTTTTATCGGGACAGAGTCGCTCGTATTCGGGCGCATCGACAACGCCGGCAGCGAGGAGAGCGGCCACGGTGTCGAGTCGTTCCACATCGGCCGCCTCGGCGTCTCGGGGATCGACCAGGAACCGCTCGTAGTCGACTGGCGTGCCCCTGTCGCGGAGCCGTTCTACCGGGCGACCGGTGCACATCCGATGGGCCTGTCGAGGCGTCGCCATCTGCTCTGCAACGGGTCGCGCGTGCTCGACCTCGAAGACGAGCTGTTCGACAGCGAAGGGGACGCCGTCGGTCGCTCGTTGGGCCTGGAAGGCCGCCAGGTGCTCTTTGCGAGCCTGGGACGGTCCCGCTCGGGACGGATGCGTGACATCGTCGCGACGGTCCAAGGCGAGCAGGATGAGATCATCAGGGCGCCGTTGCCGGGTGTGATCGTGGTTCAGGGCGGTCCCGGGACGGGTAAGACGGCGGTCGCGCTCCACAGGGCCGCCTACCTCCTCTACACACACCGGTTCCCCCTCGAAAAGCAGGGTGTCCTGGTGGTCGGTCCCAACCGGACTTTCCTCAGATACATCGAGCACGTCCTTCCGTCCCTCGACGAGACGGGCGTTGAGATGTCGACGGTCAACGGCTTGTACCCGTCGACGGCCGTGGCGGCGACAAGCGTGAAGGAGAACGTCGTGGTGGCGAAGCTGAAAGGCGACGCCCGAATGGCGAAGGTTCTCGCGCGTGGAGTCAGCGGACGGGAGAGGGCCCTACGCCACGATGTCCGTATTCCCTACGGTGGGAGGACACTCCGGCTGAGCGTGGCCGTCTCGGAGCAGATCGTCGCAGCCGCCAGGCGGAGGCCGGGGACCCACAACGCTCGTCGACGAATTGTTGAGGCTTACCTGTGGCGCTACCTGGCGACCCAACTTGTCGACGATCGCGAATCCACACCTGAAACGCCTACAGCGGATCCGGCAGAGCTAGGACGCGCCCTCAGGCGCATCCCCGAGGTAGCCGAAGCGCTCGAACGGATCTGGCCTCTCCTCAGCCCCGAACAGTTCCTGCGGGATCTCTTCGGAGCGAAAGCCCTGGTGGACCTTGCGGCTGGAGGTCTCCTCGGCGAGGATGAAAAGTCATTGCTCATGCGCGACCGCGGCGATTCCCTCGAAGCAGCGCGTTGGACAGAGTCCGACGTCGCGCTCCTAGACGAAGCGTTGGCCCTCCTCGGTGCACGCCACAAAGGCGCAGCCGACCCGGCGGGAGCGCACCGTGCCTACGGTCACGTCGTTGTCGACGAAGCGCAGGACCTCTCACCGATGCAGCTCCGGATGGTCGCACGGCGTTCGCTCTCGGCGTCGATGACCCTCGTCGGCGACATTGCCCAGGCCACCGGAGCGGTCGTCCCGGCGTCTTGGGGTGAGGTCGTGTCCAATCTCGCACCCCGCCGGGAGTGGAAGCTCCTCGAGCTGTCGGTCAACTACCGGACACCAAGCGAGATCATGGATCTCGCCGCCCAGGTTCTCGGCGCGGTGGATCCGTCGATGAGGCCGCCGGAATCGGTCCGGTCGTCGGGGCGTCTGCCGAGGGTGCTCCGGGCGAACAACGCAGGCGGGATCGGGGAGCTTCTCGAACTCGCTGTGGGCGCGCTGGGCGACGAGATCGCTGACCTGGTGGCTCGGACGGCGGCAGGCCATGCAGCTCGCTCAGGGGGTAGCTACGCACCTCCTCCGGCCGGGGGTGTCGCAGCTACCCCCGCAGCGTGGGAGGGGACGCTGGCCGTGATAACCGCTCCGAGCATCATCGCGGACGTGTCGCGTGCTCTCGGCGATGCCGGAATCCCTTTCGGCGTGGCGGGCAGGGAGGCGCTCGACCGTTCGATCACCGTGCTTTCCGTGGATGACGCCAAAGGACTGGAGTTCGATTCGGTCGTAGTCGTCGAACCCGAGAGGGTGGCAGCGGAGAGCCTTCAGGGGCTGCGCGGACTCTACGTAGCCTTCACCCGGGCGACGCAGAGCCTCGCGGTCGTCCACAGCGACGAATTGCCCGTGCACCTCACTTTTCGTTAGGCGTCCGCTTCCCGGTTGGTAGTGTCGCCGCTCATGGGAATCGGGCCTGACCTAAAAGCGGAGCTCGTCAAGCTCGTTCGTGAGCAGGGCTTCGAGCGCCGATCCGAACCGTTCCAGTTGACGTCCGGAGGCTGGAGCCACGACTACGTCGACGGGAAATACGCTCTGTCGAGGGGCGGGGCGCTGCGCCGGGCAGCTGAGGCCGTCTGTGGCTCTGTCGGCGGTGAATTCACCGCCGTCGGAGGTCCGACGATGGGCGCTGACGCTCTTGCTCACGCCGTGTGCCTCGTTTCGGGCTGCTCATGGTTCTCGGTCCGCAAGGAAGCCAAGGGCCATGGCCGTCGGTCATGGGTTGAAGGCGCGCGCCTCGACGATGCAGCGACGGTCTTGATGGTCGAAGACGTAGTCTCGACCGGCGCATCCCTTCTCCGCGCAGCCGAGCACGTACGCGATCTCGGCGCGACGATCGTTGCTGCGACGGCGCTGGTCGACCGCAGCCCGCGGGTGGCGGAGGCTTTCCGCGAGGCCGGTATCCGTTGGGAGCCCCTGCTTACTTGGGAGGACCTACAGATAGATCCGCTCTGACCACTAGCGGAGGGCCGACTCCACGCGGGTCAACCCGGCGTCGAGGAGGTTCAGGTCGCCGAGAGGGTCGATGAGGTAGCGCCGGACACCTTCCACGTGGGTGGGAGCGGCCTCGGCGAGCAGGGCCCTCCCTGACGCAGTAAGCGACGCGAACGTACCGCGTCTGTCCACCGGACACGAGCGCTTGGCGACGAGTCCGCTCCTTGCGAGCGCAGTTACGCGCCTGGTCAGCCCGCTCCGGGAAAGCCGGAGAAGGTCGGCAAGGTCAGACATGCGCAATCCGTCGGGGCCGGCGTCTCCGAGGTGCACAAGCACGGCGTATCCCCCGAGAGTGAGCTGGTGGGATTCCCGCAAATCGCGATCGAGCAGGTAGTGGATCTCCGACTCGGCACGAATGAGCCGCCTCCAGATGACCTGCTCCTCATCGGAGAGCCAGCGCGTCCCGATCCGAACTGAAGCGGTGGCCGTTCCTGCCGGCATGCCGGGAGCGGTCAGCTTCGACGAATCGTCGTCGGTCGGGGCGCGGCTGGTACAACTCGAAGAGAGCACTTCACTTGGAGACATCTGTCAGGTAGAATTCATTCCCTGGCAGGCCTCATGGCAGGCCTTGTGCACCCGCCCAGGGTACTCGGGAAAGACGAGGACGATTGCCCAACAACCACGCCGCCCAACCCGAAGAGGATTTGGTGCGCCTATACCTCAACGATATTGGGAAGCATGCGCTGCTTACAAAGGATGACGAAGCCCATCTCGCCCAGGCGATAGAGGCTGGCAGGGAGGCCCGTTGTGAGATGGCGTCGGGCAAGGCGGTCAGCCCGGCGCGCAAACGGGAGCTGCGCAGGCTGATCAGGTCTGGCGACGACGCGTCCGAGACTTTCGTCAAGGCGAATCTTCGTCTCGTCGTGTCGATCGCGAAGAAGTACCAGGCGGCCGAGTTGCCGCTCCTCGACCTCGTCCAGGAAGGCAACCTTGGACTGATCCACGCCGTCGAGAAATTCGACTGGCGCAAAGGGTTCAAGTTCTCCACGTACGCAACGTGGTGGATTCGCCAGGCGATCACCCGCGGCATCGCCAACACGGGGCGTACGGTGAGGCTGCCCGTCCACGCCGGGGACCTTCTTACGAGGGTGACGAAGGCCCGAGGGCGCCTCGAGGGACAGCTCGGCAGGCGCCCTACGGTGGCGGAGTTGGCAACCGACTTGGAGCTCGACGAGGAGAAGGTCATCGAGATCCTGCGCCATGCGGCGGAGCCGCTGTCGCTCTCCGAACCGCTTCGCGAGGACGGCGACGCCGAGTTGGGTGACGTAGTGGAGGATCGCGGAGCTGTTTCACCGTTCGACGCGGCTGCGGCCGCGCTGCTGTCGGGAGAGGTCAACAAGATGCTTGTGGCGCTCGACGAGCGCGAGCGGGAGATCCTGCGGCTTCGGTTCGGCCTTGACCGCGGTGAGCCGCGCACCCTCGACGAGGTCGGTGAGCACTTCAGTCTTACGAGGGAGCGGATCCGCCAAATCGAGGCGCGTGCGATGTCGAAGCTGCGGCACCCGTCGACTGACCGCGGGGCGCGAGAACTTCTGACGGGCTGACGGGCTGACGGGCTGACGGCCTCGAGTCTGTTCGATCAGTCAGAGCCCCCGGCCGCCGAAACCTCTCGGGACGTGCGAAAGAACAACCGACGCGACTACGTGAAGGCTCTTCGCGGTGACCAGTATGACGGCGAACCTTCCTGCTTGCGTCGGCGGTGCGAGTTCGACTTGGCCGGCTGCAAAATCCCCCTGGAACGCCATGGCACATATCTCGGTGTCCTTGTCGGCGGTGAGCGCACCTTTTTCTGCCGGCGACAGCGGCAGTCGGACCGCACCGAGCGGAAGCTCGTGCACCCCGACGAGCCTCACGTCGTTGCTGTGGAGGGAGGAGCGACCTACCGGTATCGCCCGGAAGCAGACCGAAACCGAGGCATTCGACAGTTTCGGGGCCGACGAACATCCCGCGAGACCCATGACCGTGAATACGACCGCGGCTGCGGCGGCGGCGCGAGGTTTGGCGAAGGCGAGGACGGCTTTCAAGGCGACGACTCGAGTTCGTTGAAAGCGAGACCTCCCGCCTCGGATCCGAGCGGCAGGCTCGGGCCCGTGGCGCCCGGGCGATCCCGCGACTGTGAAGGCGCTCTCCTCGCAGCGACTGCCAAAGTGGCCCAGGCGACCCAACCCGCAGCGAGCATTAGCCAGTAGGAGACGAGCCTGTATAGGAGGACAGCGGCGACGGTGGACTCCTCTGCTCCGCCGAAGGTGACCAGGGCCACCGTGAGGCTTCCCTCGACGGCACCGAGCCCTCCGGGGGTTACAGGCAGGTTGGAGGCGAGTTGGCCGGCGGCGTAGGCGAGAAGCAGCCCTCTCCACGGGACTCCAACGCCGACTGCGTAGAACGACAACACGAGACATGACAGATCGGCGAGCCAGTTGCAGGTGGCCATGACCGCGGCGCGGACCCATTGCTTGCGGGAAGGGTTGACCGCGGAAAGCTCCGCGATCCACCCGCTGACGACGTCGTCAGGAGACCTGGCGGATCGGCGCCGGCGGAGAGCTCTCTGCGAGAGCGCGACGAGGCTCACGAGATGGCGGAGCACCCTTCGTCGCTCGACGAAAGCCACGACCAGGACTACCGCGACGACGATGATCCCGAGTATCGCCTCGACAAGGTCGTACGAGCTTCCGCTCGAGGCAGCGACAGCCAACCCGACAAGCGACAACGTGGTCAACGCTAAGAACGTCAGCATGTTGAATGCGACCAGGACCCACCCTGACAGGACGTCGGTTGCGCCGTGGCGGCGAAACTGGCGGAACAGGTACGCAAGGTAGATGACGGTGCCCCCGGGGAACGATGACTGGATCGACGAGCCGGCGAGGGTGATTCCCATCATCGTGCCTGGCCCGATCTCGATTTTCCCGGCGCGCAGCAGGCGGCGCTGTAGGGAGGAGAGGGCTGCGAAGGATCCGAGCTCGCCGGCTACCGCGAGAATCATCCACCACCACCTGAGGTGACTCAGGTAGCCGGATATGCCGGCTAACTCACCCGTCTTGCCCGATATCGCCCACGCCCCGACACCCAGGGCGACGAGTCCAACGGCCGCTCGCAGAGCGCGCCACGCCCAACGGGGACGCTTGCCCATCTGGTTACCCGTCAGCGCCCGAGTACACGGGCATTACGATCGAGACCGATCCCACCCCTCGATCCACGGATCATGCCTCGGTTGACCTCATGGCTCAACGCTATATCGCCTCGGGGTCTCACCCATTCCAGAACCCGATCCCTGAGACCGGGTACCGCGTCGCGAGGTCCTAGCATCACCAGTTTCCCGGTCGTTCGTGAGGCAACGCCGGGGGTGACTGCGTAGCCGCAACCAAGACGTGACCGCTCGGCTGCGCCCAGTTGAAGCGCAGTGTCGAAGCCGTCCCAGAGAACCCATGCCCGCTCGTCGCCACCAGGGCCCGACACGACGGTGCCTCGGGTGCCGTAGGGAACTTCGCGTACCCGGCCGGAAAGCATCACGACCCTGAGATTTTCGTGGTACTCGAAGGGCGGTGTGCTGCGACCGACGCCGGGGGACTGCATTTCCCGGCCGTTCGCAGCCGACACGAGCGTTCGGGCAGCCCTGTTCAGGCTGTCGGTTTCCTCCAGGCCGAGCCCGACCATCACCGAGTCGACCCCCAGGTCCGACAGTCGCTTCCAGTGGGCGAGGATTTCGTCAGCCGATTCGCGACCGGTCCGAAGGCCGTCTCTTGCCTTGGCGCGAGTCAGGTCCGTCGTCTCGGCAGCGGCGCTGCCCCAAGGCGCTCCGGGGGGAAGGTCCAGACGGATCGCTGCGGACTCGTCGAGGCCGCGCGACGCCGGACTGCTCAGCCTCGGCAGCGTACCCCCTTCGACGAGAACCAGCTGAGCCCGACGGTTTCGAGCCTCTCCGGTGAGGACGAGCAGCTCGGCTGTGCTACGCCTGTCGGCCTGGTCGACCACGAGGACATCGAAGTCGGTTCCCGGCTTCGACGGTGACACCGATGTCAGTATTTCCCAGCGTTGTGCTGCCAAAGGGGATGTCGTGTTGACAACGAGTCGCCGGCCGTCGGCCTCGACGTTCTGGTGGTACCCGTCGATGAGCTCTGCGTGGTCGA
Organism: Actinomycetes bacterium; assembly: GCA_021815935.1. The sequence goes on along the minus strand of JAKAZH010000001.1, from coordinate 24,561 downwards.
TGAGGCGACTTTGCCCTGGGGGGCAGACGAGTCGGACGACAGGGTGGGCCAGTCCGGCGCCGGGGTGTATCTCCCAGCCCGTATCGATCGCACGCACTAGCCGTTTGTCGGCATCTACCGACAGTGAAGTCGCCCATCGCGGTCGCGATGTGCGCGACGGCACAGGATTGCTGGCGTCGCAGAACCGTGTTGTCCAAGCGAGCGCTTCTTCTACACTTGCCCCTCCCGGGTGGCACTCCGCGAGGCAGACGACCACGTCGCCACGGCGGAAGTCGGAGCGCTTCGTGGCGAGCCGGGTTTCGACCGCTTTGACGAGGCGGTCGTCGTCCAGGTTGCCGACTGCGCTGGTGCCGCCGGTCCTACCGTGTCGGTCGGTACCGGCGAAGGGCCCCGCGCCGGGGATCGCCGACTGTGTCTGCGAGGCCCCTCTGGTCGCGGCGGTGGCCTGCGCACGCTCGGCCTTGTTTCCTGCGCCCCGTCCGGTCGCGACCGCCCGCCTCCTCGCCTCGAAGGGACCTAGCGTGGCGACCGCCCTGCTCTGCGTGCTTGCGTGTCGAACGGCGTCACGGGAGACATCGGCGAGGTCGGCAAGACCATCGGAACGCAGGCGCCACGCAACGTCCCAGCCGCGTTCCGCCGTTTGGTGGCGAAGCTCCAGGTGGTACAGGGCCGAAAGTGATCGCCGGTCGATGAACCAGCTGTCGGGGCGGACGGCCGACCAGCGACCGCCGGACATTGACAGGTTGGCGACAAGAAGATGGGTGTGGAGATGAGGTTCGCCTGCTGCGTTGAAACGGTGGGTGAACGCGGCGCTGATCAGCCCGTCGCAACGGGATCGTCCGCCGGGTGCGCTGATTCGCGAGGCCGTGAGCTCTCGCTCGATGTGGTTGCAAACCGACGTCACCGCGCTGCCATGGGCGTCGAGGGCGACGTTTCCCTCGGCGGGTCCGGTAGCGGCGAGCAGGGAGAACGACTTCGGGGCGCTCCAGATCAGATCCCAGCCGTCGCGGCGACGGGCGGTAGCTCGCGGCGGCAGGAACTGCGACGTGCGGGGATCCCGGCCGGCAAGGACCATACGCAGATCTTCCGGATCGACGGGCCCTCGAAGCCCGAGCAGGCGATCGGCCCCGCGGCTCCAACATCCCGGATCCCGACCGTCGAAGAAGTACTGAACGGACCGGGAACTGGCAGACCTCACTACGAGCATATCAGTAGTGTTCATTATTTGTAATGTAAATACAAGCCTCAAACGTTTACTTCGTGGAGCGCCGATTCTGGTTACTCTGTATTGAAATGTACTTGGTAAGTATGGTATGCTCTGAAATACTCTGTAAGTCAGGCTAACCAAGGTTGGAGGTCAAACATGTTCCTAGCTTCACCGCTCTCAATGGCATCTTCGGTCACGCCCGGCTTGACGCTCGCCCCGAACATCTCGGACCTTCCTGGTGCCACGGTGCTGCAGAACCTGACGAACGGCCTCGGCGGCTGGGCGCTGATGGCGGCGATGGCCGGTGTCCTGATAGGGGCCGTCATGTGGGCATTCGGGCATTTCTCCCAGAACTACCAGCAGGCCTACAACGGGCGCAAAGGTGTGCTGGTGTCAGGTTTGGCGGCGATACTCATCAGCGGCGCTCCCCGGATCGTCGACTTTCTGGTGGGCCAGGGAGCCAAGATATGAGCTCAGTCGTCGGGACGCTCGCGTGCGCGTTCCCCCTGGCATGCGAGGCAAGCAACGCTGGGGGCGCTATCGCGAACGTTGCAGCGCATTCGCTGCTGTCGGCTGTCGCCACGTCGCTCGGTCACGCCTCGGGCTGGCTGGTATCACAGGTTTGGCATCGGATTGATATCACGACCACGCCGAGCGTCGGGGCGGCCTGGTTCCGAAAGGAGCTGACCGTGATGGAGCAGGTTGCGCTCGTCGTGGTCCTGCCCATTCTGCTCGCCGCGAGCATTGGACCCGTCCTTCGCCAGGACGCTCATCGCCTCGTCCGTGTGTGGTTCGTCGGGCTGCCAGTCGCCGTGCTCGCCGGTTTCGCCGCGTCGCAAGTCGTCGCCATTGGCGTTCAGGTAGTCGACCAGCTCTGCCGCGTGTTTCTGGACGCCGGGGCGGACAGGCGAGCGACGCGCTTCATCGCTGCGATAGCGCAAGGCGAGCTTGGCGGGATCCCGCTGTTCGCACAAGGCTTGTTTGCTCTGCTGACCATCATCGGGACGGTACTGGTTTGGTTGGAGCTGGTCGTACGCTCCGCGGCGGTGTACGTAGCGACGATCTTCACGCCGTTGGCACTCACCGGTTTCATATGGCCGGCGACGCTCAGCGTGGCTCGGCGAATGGTAGAGATCCTCGTGGCACTGATCATGTCAAAGTTCGTGATTGTGGTGTCGGTGGTGCTAGGAATGGAGGCCTTCGTCCAGTCGACTGCAGACGCCCAGCTGTCCGGGGCTGCGATACTGCTGCTCGCCGGGTTCGCTCCTTTCGCCTTGCACCGTCTTGTGCCTGTCGTGGAGGCTTCTGCAATCTCACACTTGGAGGGCATGTCCCACCGGCCTTTCCGGGCTGCTGCGAGGGCGACTACCTCCATCGCCGGTGCCCCGTTCCACCCTGTGACACAGCTGATCATGGCCGCCCGAAGCTCCTCCGCTTCGACGCCTGCGCTAGTCGCCAAACCGGTAGTCGCCCAGCCGATAGCAGAGCACCCAGCCGACTTCCCTGGCGCCCCGCCGACAGGAGGCTCCCAGCGTTGAGTGTTCCAGATCCACGCTACCACTTCAATCCGCTCGAACGCCGAGGTGTCCTTCTCGGGGTCACTCCCGGGCAGTTGGCTTCCGGGTGCTCGGCCGGCGTCGTGGCCCTGCTGGTGAGAGCCGCCCTCGGTGCTCGCGCCGGCACTCCGGCAGGCGCTGCGATCGTCTTGGTCGGATTGGCCCTGTCCCTGATCCCGCTTGGCGAAGCCACCGCAATGGAGCGGGCACAGGTTGGCGGCGCCTGGCTTGTGCGTAAAGCGGGGCGCACGAAGCTGAGCGACATCCCTACGAAAGGCCGGTATCTCCACCCCGACGGCTCGGACCGACACCCGATGGCCCCGAGGTCGAAGTCCAGCCGAACCGCACCCGCAGGCATTTCACTCATCGAACGACCCGTAAGCTCGGGAGGGCCGCCCGTCGGAGTCGTCAGAGATCAAAGAACCGGCACCATGGCTGCCGTATTGGCGGTTCAGGGACCACCGTTCTCACTTTTGGACCCCGAAGATCAGTCGAGCTGCCTCGAAGGATGGCGCAGTGTGCTTGCGGCACTCGGACGTGCCGGTAGCCCTGTCGCCCGGATTCAATGGCTGCAGCGCAGCACGCCGGAATCTCACGCGAAACAGGTCGTGGCGCCATTGCCGGGAGGTACCGCCAGTCAGGACGCCTACCACAGTTTCGTGGCGGAGGCGACGCCGCTCATCGAACGCCATGACGCTTGGATTGCGCTTTCCGTAGGGTCCGCACGCGCACCCCGACGACGACTTGCACTTGGGCAACGCGCTGTCGACATCCTCGGCCGGGAGCTGCGCTTCGTGGACGGCCAGCTGCGGTCTGTGGATCTTCGACCAACAGGACCGCTCGAACTGGCGGCGCTGGCCGAGTTGCTGGCGGGCAAGCCCGGCGAACCTTGGCCGCTTGCGCTTCGTGAAGGTTGGTCGGAGATCCAAGCCGACGATTCCTGGTATCGAACCTACTGGGTGAGCGACTGGCCCCGATTGGACGTCGGCCCTAACTTCCTGGCGCCGCTGCTCGTGGCGAAGGCCAACCGCCGGGTTTCAGTTGTCATGGCAGCAGTCCCGCCCAGGCGCGCTGTCCGCCAGGCACGATCGGCGCGCACCGCCGATGTGGCAGACACCCAACTCCGGATGAAAGCAGGATTCCTGCCGAACGTGCGCCGTGAGAAAGAAGCGGAAGGAGCGCTGCGCCGCGAGCTCGAACTCGCCGACGGTCACTGCGACTACCGCTTCAGCGGTTATGTCACCGAGAGCGCGGAGTCTCTCGAAGCACTCGAAGCGGCGTGCGCAGCCCTTGAGCAAGCCGCTCAGGCGGCCCGGGTGGAGTTGCGCTGCCTCTACGGGCGCCAGGCGGAGGCGTACTCGTGGACCATGCCGCTGTGCCGGGGATTGCGCTAGGCGACGCGATGAGGCCCCCGCCGGCGCACCGCTCGACTACCGCCCATCTCCAGTCCGTGTACCCGTTTGTCTCAAGTGGCGGGCTCGACATCGGCGGCCCTTTGCTCGGACGGGATCTGCTTGGCGGGCCGTTCCGGTTCGATCCGTGGGAACTCTACCGCCAAGGGGTGATCACCAACCCGAACATCGTGGTCATGGGACAGATCGGCAGGGGCAAGTCGACGTTTGTCAAGACGTTCGTTTCCCGTCAGCTCGCGTTCGGCCGCCAGGCGTGGATCGTGGACCCGAAAGGGGAGTACGGGCCGCTGGCACAAGCGTTCGGGTGCCGGCCGGTAGCGCTAGTTCCGGGTGGGACGACCCGCCTCAACCCGCTAGACGTCCCGGCAAGGGGGTCGGGCCACGACGGACGTGATTCCACGTGCGAAGCGAGCGTCCGGCCAAGGCTCGAGCTCGCGGCAAGCCTGCTTGCGTCGTCGCTCGCGAGACCGCTCAACCCTGAGGAGCGCGCTGCGCTCGAAGTCGCGATTCGCCAGGTCTCCAAGGATCTCCTGCGGCCGACGCTCCCACATCTTGTCGAGGCGATGATGGCGCCTGATCCTGGCGCGCCAGGCCCGATCGGATTCGAGGCCGGAGCGTTCGCTGCCAGCTCGAGGACAGTTGCGGCCGAGATGCGGCGAATGGTCAGAGGCGACCTTGCGGGGATGTTCGACGGGCCGACGACCGATGGTATAGGCATCGACGGGCAGCTTGTAGTCATCGACCTTTCCGCCACGTTCGCATCAGCCGCGCTGCCTTTGATCATGGCCTGCGCGACGGCCTGGTTGCAGGCATCGCTGTCAGTAGAGCGGCCGGCGAAGCGACTGGTGGTCCTCGACGAGGCGTGGGCGATACTCTCCGACTTCGAGACGGCGCGGTGGACCCAGGCGACCTTCAAGTTGTCGCGCGCGCTCGGAGTTTCGAACCTCGTCGTCGTGCACCGCCTCTCCGACCTTCGAGCCCTAGGCGACGACGGATCCAAGCAGCGCAAGATCGCGGACGGCCTTCTGGCCGATTCGGAGACGAGAGTGTGCTTCGCCCAATCCGCGTCCGAAGTGGCGGCGACAGCGACGCTCGTCGGTCTCAACTCGACTGAGTCCGAGGCGCTCGCACATCTGCCGAGGGGGGTGGCTTTGTGGAAGGTCGGGGATCGGTCATTCCTTGTGGAACACCTCGTGTCCTCGTCGGAGCGAGCGATGGTCGACACGGACGCGGCCATCCGATGACCGGCGCGAACTTGACCTGGATCGGATCAGCTGCGCTGTACTTGGCGCTCGCCGCCGTCGCCTTTGCGGGCGTCTCGCTTCTCCGGACCGCATTTGTAGCGGTCCACCGCCCGACAAAGCGGAAGCCGGCGGGGCGAACGAGGATGGCGGCCGGTACCAAAGGCGGAGCGCGTTGGGCCTCGTCGATCGATTTGAGAGCTTTGGCGTTGCCTCGCGGAGGTGCTGGTCGGCGGCTGGTCCTCGGACGGCGATCCGGCTTCGGCGGCGGGTTGGTGGCAACTGAGGAGCGCCATTCGGTGTTGGTGGTCGGTCCGACCCAGTCGGGCAAGACGACGAGCCTCGCGATCCCGGCCCTGCTCGAATGGGACGGCCCTGTGATCGCCACCTCGGTCAAGGACGACCTTGCCGCAGCGACTATCGGGTGGCGTAGCCGTCTAGGTACCTGTTGGGTATTCGATCCAACCCGGTCGTCTGGGCTCGCTCCTCGAACCGGCTGGTCGCCGCTTTCAGCTTGCGACACTTGGACGGGCGCGCAGAAGGTCGCCGCGTGGTTGGTCGACTCCACACCCGCCAGGCGGGGCCTCGCCGACGCAGCGTTCTGGTACACCGCTGCAGCAAAGCAACTGGCACCGCTCCTGCTCGCTGCCGAATCGGCCTCGATGAGCATGGCCGACGTTGTGCGCTGGACCGATCGTGGAGAGTTTGGCGAACCCCAAAACCTTCTGGTCCTGGCCGGCCACGACGGCGCAGCCTCCTCCCTCGCAGCGTGCGCGAACCGCGACGAGCGGATCCGCAGTTCCGTCGGCACAACCCTCGAGACTGTACTCATGCCATTCGCCGATCCGAGCGTCGCGGCATCGACGTCGACGTGCGATATAAACCTGAGCGAACTTTTCGATGGCTCCGGGACCCTTTACCTCTGCGGGCCGAGCCACGAGCAGGCGAGGGTCGCCGGGCTGTTCGCTGCTCTCGTGTCGCTGGTCGTGGCGCAAGCAGTCGAGCGGGTCGGTGCCTCCAGACGGACCCTCGACCCGCCGTTGCTCATGGTCTTGGACGAAGCCGCCAACATCGCCCCGATCTCGGATCTCGACACGCTGGCTTCGACTGCGGCAGGGCTCGGCATCCAGCTGGTGACTGTATGCCAGGACCTGGCGCAGCTGGCGGCGCGATACGACCACGAGAGAGCGAGGACGATAGCGAACAACCACAGAGCCAAGCTCCTCTTGTCCGGTGTATCCGATCTAGGGACGCTCGACCTGATGTCGGGTCTCGCCGGGGAGCAGGCCGTTCGCGAAACCACCGTGACCCAGGATCGCAGAGGCGGCCGGACGACCCGATCGACTTCGACAGCCTACCGGCGCCTCGCCCCGCCGGACCGTCTCCGTCGCATTCCTCCGGGTGAAGCGGTGCTCCTGTACGGGCATCTGCCGCCCGTCAGTTTGGCTTTGCGTCCCTGGTACGCAGACCGCAGTCTCGCCAGGATGGTCGAAGGAGCCGACCGACGTTGAACTTGAAACGCGCAGAGTCGCCGGCCGGCCCGGACCGCCCGCTACTGCCGGCGGGCCCGGCTGGGCGCGACCCTAGTCGGCTCCCCGGGCATCTTCGGGTACACGGGCGGCCAAGGGGCGTCAGCGAGACCGGCGAGGCGGTCAGCTTCCGCCAAGTCGAGCAGCGGCTGAAGGCTCTGCGGTTCGGCGGCCGCCCAGGGATCGCCCGATTGCGCAAGTCGTGCAGGGACGGTGACGATCGTCAGATTGTCAGGGTGGATGGTCGAGAGCTCCTCCCAGCGAAAAGGTGTAGAAACCTGGGCGCCTGGCCGCGACCGCACCGACCACGCGCCGAAGATCGTCTTATGCGGCGCGTTCTGATTGAAGTCGACGAAAACCCTCCGGCCGCGCCCCTCCTTCCACCACGAGGCGGTAAAGAGGTCGGGCCGGCGACGTTCGAGTTCCCTGGCGAGCGCAACGGCCGCCGCTCGAACCTGCAGAGCGGTCCAGCCGGCGCTGAGCCGGACGTAGACGTGAATACCCCGGTTGCCTGTCGTCTTCGGCCGGCCCTGGAACCCAAGGCCGCTGAGTAGGCACCGAACCTCGTCCGCGGCTTCGGCGACCATCTCGAATGCGGCCCCGTCAGGAGGGTCGAGGTCGACGCGAAGCTCGTCGGCGTGCTCGGCGTCCCCGGCCTGGTACGCCCAGACGTGAAACCCGAGGCATGCGAGGTTGACCGCCCAGATCACGTGGGCCATGTCGGCTGCGACGAGCGCCCGGGACACAGTACCGTTCGGGGTGGTCACCTCCACGGTCTGCAACCACTCCGGGCGGTGCTCCGGGACTCGTTTCTGGAAAAACGACGGGCCGCCCGCGCCGTTCGGGAACCTCTGCATGAGCACCGGCCGGCCACCCATTGCGGCCATGACTGCCTCGCCGACCCCGAGGTAGTACTCGACAAGGTCGAGCTTGGTCTCGGCGCGTTCGGGGAAGAGCACTTTGTCCGGGTTGCTCAACGTTACTTCCCGTCCGGCCGCTTCGACGACGACGGAGCGCTCCGCTGAGCGTGACGGCACGGTAGTCAGGCGCCGGAAGCCGGCTCGGTTTCCTCGGGACGGTAGCAGGCGGTCAGCAGACCGCTCGCCGACGACACCCCGAGCGCGATGGAAAGCGCCGCCCAGCGCAGGCCGCGTCTACTTCTCCCCCGCGCCGCGTCGTAGGAGAGGCGGCCCGGGCCGAGCGCCGCGATCACAGCCGCCACGGCAGCGACCAACCCCGTGTACTCCCATCCGCCCTTGAAGACGAAGAAACCTTTGCCGCGGTGGTCCGTTCTCGCTGCGGTGAACATCAGCCCGACGGTCGCGGCGGCAGGGTAGGGGCTGGCGGCGCCGACTGCCATGAGGGCGCCGGCTGTTATCTCCGTCGCAGCGGCGACCCGGGCGTGCAGGCCGGCCGGACGAAGCCCGAGAGACTCGAACCATCGGGTAGTCCCCGCTATGCCGCCAGGGCCACGGACCTTGTTGTACCCGTGGGCGACGAGCATCGGCCCGACGGCAAGGCGCAAGGCCAACGAAGCCGCGTCCGAAGCTACCGTCGACGTTTTCCCACCGCTTGCACTCACCTCCCGAACGCTACCCGCTTCGCGGACCTCCCGACAGTGCTGCGGCAAACTGGTTACCCTCGTAGCCGTGGTCCTCTCGGCGCGCACCAGGTTCGCTGTCCGAATCGGGCTCGGCGTATCGGAGATCTCCCGCCGCCTCCGCCGGGGAGCCGGGTCGGTAATCGGGGGCCGGGCGATCATGGCGGTGGACCCCAACGCGTTGGGGCGCTTAGCGGCTGGCCGGAGCGTCGTTTTGGTGTCGGGGACGAACGGCAAGACGACCACGACCAAGCTCCTCGCAGCGGCCCTAGAGGGCAGGCGGGAAGTCGTCACCAATGTCGAGGGGGCGAATCTGCCGATGGGCTTGGTGGCGGCCCTCGCCCAAGGTGCCCCGGACGCGACGGCGGTTCTCGAAGTGGACGAGGCGTGGCTTCCCAAAGTGATCCGATCCGCCCATCCGCGAGCTGTTGCGCTACTCAACTTGACCCGCGACCAACTGGATCGAAACAACGAGGTCCGAACTCTAGCGGCGTCGTGGAGGTCAGCCTTGGCCGGACAGGCAGCAGGTCTCGTAGTGGCCAACGTCGATGATCCTCTCGTGGTGTGGGGGGCCGGAGCGGCCAAGCGTCGAATCTGGGTTGCGGCAGGCCAGCCGTGGACAGACGACTCGGGGGGCTGCCCGAGCTGCGGCGGGCGGATTCAGTTCGACCCGGGCGGGTGGTCGTGCGGGGGCTGCGATTTCGTGAGACCTGACGCCGATGTGGATCTCGACGGCGACACGCTTCGGTGGGCCGACGGGCGAACTGCGATGGTTGACCTTGCCCTTCCCGGCCGAGCGAACCGGGCTAACGCGGCGATCGCGATAGCGGTCGCCGTCGGTCTGGGTGCCAGCCCGACGGACGCGGCCTGCTCGATGGCCCGGGTAGCCGAGGTGGAAGGTCGATACGCGACGTTGGATGTCGGCGACGCCAGTGCCCGGCTGCTCCTCGCGAAGAACCCTGCGGGATGGTTGGAAACTTTTGACATTCTTGCGAAGCCGCCGAGCGTCGTGGTGGTTGTGATAAACGCCCGCCTAGCTGACGGGCGGGACCCATCATGGCTGTGGGACGTCCCATTCGAGCGGCTTCGCGACAGGGAAGTGATCGCGTCGGGTGCGCGGGCATGGGACCTAGCGGTCCGACTCCGCTACGCAGACGTACCCCACAGAGTCGTCGAAAATCCCCTCGATGCGCTTCGCGAGGCCTCCGACGGCTGCGATTTCGAAGTGGTTGCCAACTACACCGCGTTTCAGGAGATCCGCCACAGTTTCGGCGCCGATGCTTCGAGGGCCACGTGAGCGTATCGGTATGCCTGCTTTTTCCTGACCTTCTCGGGACCTACGGTGACTCCGGGAACGCAGTGATTCTGGCCCAGCGGCTTCGCTGGAGGGGCTTCGAGTCGGAAGTCAACGTCGTAAGGTCCGGACAGGCCGTTCCCGCCGGATGCGACCTGTACGTCGTGGGAGGAGGCGAGGACCTACCCCAGGCACTCGCCGCTAGCCAACTCGGAGCCGGTAGCGAATCCAGCCCGCTCGCAAAGGCTGTGGAGGCAGGTGCCGTCGTGTTCGCCGTGTGCGCAGGACTTCAGATCATCGGGCGTTCCTTTAGCGGTCCGGGAGGCGCAGAGACCGCAGGGGTCGGACTTCTCGACTGCACCACGCGGCCGGGCCGGCGCCGAGCAGTCGGAGAGCTGGCCGTCGAAGCGGATCCTGAACTGGGCCTATCGGGACTCCTTAGCGGCTACGAGAACCATGCCGGGCTTACGACTCTCGGAGCGGGAGCTTCCCCCCTCGGTGTTGTGCGAAGCGGGATCGGAAACGGGGATGGCGCCGCGCTGGACGGAGCCCGGTCCGGGCGTGTGGTCGGAACGTACATGCACGGCCCGGCGCTGGCTCGAAACCCGGACCTGGCCGATCTGCTCCTCTCGTGGGTTGTCGGCGAGCTCGAGCCGATCGACGACCAGGAAGCGCACGAGCTTCGTCGTCTCAGGCTCGGCGCCGTCAGCGGCGGCCTTCGACACCGACGCTGGAGGTTGCCGGCCCGGAAGTGACGTGCAAGGGTCCCGCTGCGACCTCCCAGAGTTTGATCCCGCCCAGAATCCCGGCAGAATTGTCGACCACTGTCACGTCGTCGGGTAGATCGTCGCCGAGGCGCGCAGAATTGCCTCCACCGATGAAACAGTGATCGAAGAAGGTGAGCGCCCGCAGGGTTTCGACCGCCTCCATCACGTGGGACAACCATTTCTTGTTTCCCGACCTCTCGCGGGCTGCCTCGCCTACGACCTCGTTGTAGCTACGGCCCTTCTTGAACGGATGATGGGCGAACTCGAGATGCGGTTGAAGCTGCCCCTCGAAGAACAGTGCCGTACCGAGACCGGTCCCAAGGGTTAGGACAAGCTCGAGGCCCTCGCCTTTCACTACCGCAGCGCCTTGCAGGTCGGCGTCGTTCGCTATCTTCACGGGCTTGGACGTCGCCGTGGCTAACGCCATGCCGAGATCGAAGCGATTCCACGCGGTCACCAGCTCGGGACTCGGGTCGCCCCCCGGGCCCTTCGGGGACACGAAATGCGGGGCGGAGAGAATCTTGCCGTTTCGGACCATGCCCGGGAATCCAACCGAGATTCGGTCGAAGGAGGGGAGTGGTTTGACCAAGTCGAGAAGGACCGTCACCAGTTTGGCGGGGGGCAGTGGGTAGGGCGTGTCGCATCGGACCCGGTCGTGTAGCATCTCGCCTTTGGGGTTGAGGACAGAGCCTTTCAGGCCGGTCCCTCCGATGTCTATCGCGAGGGTCTCGGCGGAGCTTTCACTGTAATTTCGTGTGGCCACGCTGCGAGAATAGGCGAGCGGCCATGATGATGTTCCTGTTGTGCCGAAATGCTTCGTAGAAAAAAAGGTCCTTTGCTCTAGCGATAGCACTGCCGATGGGTAGAGAATGATCATTGATAGGCTCTAGCTGTAGAGGTAGAGAGATGACCCCAGACGCGAGATTGAGCGCAGCAGAGCGGGCAGCCCTTGCCGACTTGGAGGCAGCGGCTCTTGCGGACGACCCTGTATTTGCTTCGCGCCTCAAGCACGACCGAGCGACGGACGCAAGGCGCGCTCTCACCAGCGCCACCCGGCTCGTATCTCGCGCTTGGGTGCGCATCCTTTGTCTCGGGTGGTGGGGTCTAGCCTTGGTGGCGGTGGGCCTCGGCGCAGTTGTCGCCGGTTTGAGCTTTTCCATGTTTGTCTCTATCGGCGGCATGCTGGTAGCGGGGGTCGGGCTTCGAATCCTCGCTGAGGTAGTCGTGGAACGCACGCTACGAAGGCGAGGTTCACCTCCGCACGAGCCTCCCTTCGGATTCGACGCGGGCCCAGACGATCGGGGTTAGACCCCGGTTAGACCCCCCAGAGGATGTGCGCGGGCGACGATCGGCGATGCGGCGGACAGTTAGCCGCCTACGGTAGCGGTCACGGCTGTTGCGTCGAACGTGCCGCCGGATCCACGAGATCCCGATACCACCACGGTGTCTCCGATCGTCAGTCCCGACAAACTCGACTTCGAGGCGATGCTCACTGACGCGGACGGCCCGACTGTGATTTTGACAATTTGACCCTGCGAGTCGCTGATCTCGAGCAGGTCACCGCTGACATCGATCACAGTCCCCGAGGTTGTGGGCGCTGCGGTTCCTGCGCCGGCGCCTCCTGTTCCGGCACCCCCGCTGGCGCTCCCTGTCGTTGCGCCCGCGCCTGCGAACCCTCCTGCGGCCGCGCCGGCCGCCCGCAGAGCGGCGACCCGGCTCGCAAACGCTGACGCCGTAGTTGACGTACCGGTGCCGTGGTGCTTCTCGGCGACGACGCCACCCCAGAACCCTCCTCCGACTGCCAAGAGGATCACGAGGATCCCGGTGAAATAGCGGACCCGCAGAACCCTGGAACTTTCAGGCAGAGCCCACTCGTCGTCAGGATCATCCGGACGGATGGCGACAGGCGGGATCTGATGTGTCTCGGGGATAGGTACCGGTTGTGTCAGATCCTCGGGTTGCATTCTCGGAATCCTCCTGGTTCTTCCATTGCTTGTCTGCTCATAGTGCCGGTACCTGCCTACTCGTAGCGCAGCGCATCGACGGGACGAAGTGACGCAGCCCGATTAGCCGGGTAGAACCCGAAGAAGACGCCGACCGCTACTGCGACCACGAAAGCCTCGACGACCGACGTCGGAGTCGCCACCGGCTTTACCCCGACAATCTTGAAGCGGCTCCCGATGAGGCCGACGGCGACGCCGGCAAGCCCCCCGAAAAGCGATAGGAGTACCGCCTCAGTGAGAAACTGACCGAGGATCGCCCGCCGGGGTGCGCCGATCGCCTTTCGGATCCCGATCTCCCGGGTGCGTTCGGTAACAGTCACCAACATGATGTTCATGATCCCGATCCCGCCGACGAGGAGGCTGATCGCAGCGACCGCGCCGAGCAGGACGGTGAAGGTGGAGGTTGTCGACGCAGACGTGGAAAGGAGGGACTGTTCGTTCAGCACGAAGAATGGGAGGTTCGCGACTGTCGTCTGGTTCGCCGATGCGAGGATGTCCGAGGCCTCCTGCTCGGCGGCATTAACCGTCCCGGCCGACTTGGCTTCGACGATGATCCGCTGGAAGTCGTTCGTGTAGCCGGTGAGGAGCCCCTCCGCAGTCGTGTAGGGGATTATGGCTATGTTGTTCGGGTCGGTGGTGCCGGTGGCTGACCCTTTGGACGCGAGGACGCCGATAACCTGGAACTGGGCCTCGTTCTTACCTTCGGTCATGTAGATCTCGGTGCCGATCGGATTCGCCCCGGCGGGGTAGAGATTGGTCAGGACCGTCTGGCCGATGAGGGCGACCTGGGCGGAGTTCGATATGTCGGCGGAGCTGAGCGAGCGCCCCGCCTCTACCGTGTAATCCTCTGCAGGAAGGTAAGTCGGGCTTGTAGCAGTTACACTGACAGTTGAGGACGCCGACTGGTAGCTGGCTGTGACCGAGGCGCCGAGCACCGGCGAGACCGACAGGATGTCCGGCGCCTGATTCGGGTCCGACATCGTGGCAATGTCCGCGGCGGTGATCGTGGCCGCTTGCGTCTGCGTTCCCGATGTCGCCGGTCCGCGCCCGAATCGACCTCTGTTGGCGATCGTGATTGTGTTGGTGCCGAGGGCCTTGATCCGGTTTTGTACAGCGAGGGAAGATCCGTTGCCGACCGCTACGAGGATGATGACAGCCCCGACCCCTATGAGAATCCCGAGAACCGTCAGCGACGAGCGCAGCTTGTTGGCGGCGAGACCCCTTATCGCCGTCGTGAGGTCGAGGACCACCGTCATCTGAAGGCGCCCGTCTCGGTGGAACGTCGAGTGTCTACGCTCGCCTGGTCCGCGACGATCAGCCCGTCACGCAGGCGCACGGTGCGCTTCGTTCGCGTCGCTATGTCGGGCTCGTGGGTGATCAGCACGACAGTTCGACCGGCGCGGTTGAGCGCCTCGAAGATGTTCATGACTTCTTCGCTCGAGCGGGTATCCAAGTTCCCGGTTGGCTCGTCGGCAAGGATGAGCGCCGGGTTTGTCACGAGCGCACGCGCGACTGCCACGCGTTGCTGCTGGCCGCCGGACATCTCGTTCGGGAAGTGGCCGGAGCGCTCTGACAGCCCGACCATGTCGAGGGCGGCGACGGCACGAGCGCGCCGCTCCTTCGAGCCGACCCCGGCGTAGAGCATGGGAAGTTCGACGTTGGCCAGCGCGGTGGTGCGGGGAATCAGGTTGAAGCTCTGGAAGACGAACCCGATCTTACGGTTGCGTACCCGAGCCAAGCGGGTCTCGTCGAGGCCACGGACATCCACGCCGTCCAGCCAGTAGCGGCCGCTCGAAGGCACGTCCAAGCAGCCGATGATGTTCATCATCGTCGACTTGCCCGAACCTGAAGCCCCCATGACCGCAACGAACTCCCCACGCTCAATGACGAGGGAGACCCCGCCCAGCGCCCTCACCTCCGCGTCCCCCATCTGATAGGTCCTGGTGACGTTTCGCAAGGCAATGACCGGCGCAACACTTCCACCGTTCGGATTGGCGGCTGCTGAGGTCGTCACGATTCAGCCCAGCCCGCCTGCGATGCCGCCGCCTCCGATTCCGCCGCCCGCGAACCCGCCAGCTCTCGTAGCAGCCCCGCCGGCCGCGGCGCCGGCGGTCGCTGTCACGGTGGGCTCGACGACGACGTCGCCGGCCGACAGCCCGGAAAGGATCTGCGTGGTGGAGTCCCCCACGAGGCCTGTCGTGATGGCTCGCGTCGTCTGCTTTCCGTTGCTTAGGACCGTCACCGTCGAGAAGCGGCCCGCCTTGGTGATAGCCGACGACGGCAGTTCCAACGCGTTAGACGCGGAGGCGACCACTACCGCAACTGAGGCGCTCATGCCGTCCTTGACAGTAGTCGGCGGGTTGTCGAGCGTGATCGTGTCGTTGAAGGTCACGACGTTGCTGACGACGGACGGGTTCGGATCGGTGACGGTGACTGCGCCCGTCGCCGTCGTGTTGCTGAGCGCGCTCAAAGTCACCGTAGCGGGCTGACCCAAGGCGATCTTGACGGCGTTCGCCTCCGGGAAGCCTGCTACCACCTCGAGGCTTCCGAGCGTAGCAAGAGTGAGAAAGGCCGAGGTCGAAGTCGTCGAGGAACTGGCGCTGCTCGCAGAGACGGACGAGCTGCCCCCGCCGGACACGGTCTCGCCTACGGTCCCGTTCAGGGCTATCACGGTTCCGGAGAAAGGTGCCGTGAGCTTGGTTTCGCTCAGCGTCTGCTCGTCGTTGGTGACAGTCTGCTGCGCGTTCGTGATCGCGGTCTGGTCCTGGGTCAGGGTGGCCGGATTCACATACCGCTTGGCCTCGATCGACAGGTTCTCCTGGGTGAGACTGTTCTGGGCGTTCGAGAGGGTCGTCTCGTCCTGATTGACTGTCGTCAGGTCGCCCGACACCGAGTTGCACGCGCTCGTGCCCGACGATCCTGAAGACGTCGCTCCTGTCGAGGTCGACCCCGTCGAGGTCGACCCCGTCGAGCTGGAGCTCCCGGACGAGCTTTGAGTCGTCCCGCTTGCGTTGGCCGGCGGGAGAGTCGTCGTAGTGGTCGTCGTCGGAGTCGAGGCGCACGCCGTCTCGTCGCTGGAGAGCTGTGCCTGCGCTCCGCTAAGGATGGCCGCGGCCGTCGAGATCGCCTGCTGGTCCGACGCGACGGTCGCGTTGTCCTGCGCCACCTGCGGTGGCGTCTCGCCCCCGGACTCGGCCAGAGCAAGGTTGCTTTCGGCCGTGGAGAGCTGGCCCTGTGCGCCGGTCAACGCCGTCTGGGCTGTCGTCGAATCCAGCGCGGCCAATGTTTGCCCGGCGATCACGTTCTCGCCGAGTGTGACACCGATAGCGCTGACCGTCCCTGACGTGGCGAAGTTCACGTCCTCCTCTTGTGCAGGGGAGATATTTCCCGAAGCGGTCTCTGTCTGCTGGACGGTTCCTCTCGAAACTGTGACGGTGCGGATGGCCGTCGTCGTAGCGGCCTTGTGGAACACGGTTTGCACCCCGAAGTAGGCAACTACGACAACGGCGACGAAGAGGACGGCGTTGAGGATCCAAAAGCGCGGGTTCTTCATCAGCCGGCGAGCGTGGTTGTCGTCGTGGAAGTAGAGCGGGCGGGAAGAAGCGGGGCGCAGGCCGCTCTAGCAGCAGCGAGAACAGAGCTGCCGGTGGTAGCGCCGGGGGCGGTCGTGCCTCCCGGCAGCGTCGACCCTGGTGTCGTTACTCCGTGGGCGGTCAGGCAGTTGCGGTAGGCCGCGAACTGGGGGTTGTTGGGTG
This sequence comes from Actinomycetes bacterium, assembly GCA_021815935.1. Next base: position 8,197 of record JAKAZH010000001.1, on the reverse strand, counting down.
CGGCGAAGCGAACGCCGCCGGGCAACAGCGAGCGGCATGCGCTGAAAGCGGCTGAATATTGTGAGAACAAGCCTCCCGCCGGCTGGCCCGCTCCCGCGGTGGTGCTCCCCGTCGTTGCGCCGGAACTTCCGGGTGCCGCCCCGCCGGCGGCCGTGCGTCTCAAGCCCCGGCCTGCGGCGCCGAATGCGGTCGCCACGTTTGAGGGGACGCCGTGGCCTTCGAGGCACGACGTGAATTTCGCTCGGGCTGCGGACGCGGTACCCGCGGCCGACGTCGGCGCCGAGGTGACGGTAGGTGTCGTCTGGGCGGCCGTCTTTGTCGATCCGCCACCGCACGAGGCGACGAGCCAGCCCGCCGCTACAATCACCACCATCACCGAGAAGGGGTTGCGCCGTACTGTCTTGCGTACGGTGTCAGTGCGTCTACGGGCAGGCGTCGAGAGCATCGGCCCAATACTCCGTCGAACAATCTGAAAGGCGCCCAAGAACTTGTTTAAGTTTCGCTGAGAGAGCGAGGAAATTTCGGCCCGAAGTGTCCCTGTTGGGCAAAATGGGTCTGTGCCTAGCCTCTGAGTGGTCGTAGCCTCGGTCGCCAACACTTGCGGCGCCGACAGATACCGGCGCCCGACATGGGAATGAATGGAGTTCGCTTGAGAATATTGGTGCTTGGCGGCGATGGCTATCTCGGCTGGCCGACCGCGCTCAACCTGTCGTCGGTCGGCCATGAAGTCGGGATTGTGGACAACTTCGTTCGACGTCGCTGGGACGAGGAGCTCGGCGTCGACAGCCTCGTTCCGATTCTCACCCTCGACGAGAGGATAGGCGCATGGTGTCGAGCCTCGGGGAAGCGTATCACCTCCTACGTCGGGGACCTGTGTGACGGAGAGTTCGTCTCGACGACGGTTGCTGAGTTCGACCCGGACACGATCGTCCACTACGCAGAGCAGAGCTCGGCGCCGTACTCGATGCTGGACCGTAGCCACGCAGTGTCAACTCAGGTTAACAACGTCGTAGGCACTCTCAACGTTCTTTATGCGATCGCAGAGCACAACCGTGACATCCACCTGGTCAAGCTCGGAACCATGGGGGAGTACGGGACCCCGAACATCGACATCGAAGAGGGATGGCTCGACGTGCGCCACCGCGGTCGAACGGACCGTGTCCTCTTCCCGAAGCGACCTGGCAGCTTCTACCATCTCTCGAAAGTCCACGACAGCCACAACATCGAGTTCGCCTGTCGCATCTGGGGTCTTCGTGCCACCGACCTCAACCAGGGTGTCGTTTACGGCCAGGAGACCCCAGAGACTGCCATCCACCCGGATCTGGCTACCCGCTTCGACTACGACGGTGTCTTCGGTACGGTCCTCAACCGTTTTGCGATCCAGGCGGTCCTGGGTGCCCCCCTCACCGTCTACGGGAGCGGCGGCCAGACCCGCGGGATCATAAATATCGTCGACACGGTAGCGTGCATCCGCCTTGCGGCCGAGACCCCGGCGGCGCCCGGGGAGTTCAGGGTGTTCAACCAGTTCACTGAGCAGATGTCGGTTCGCTCGATCGCCGACACAGTGGCGGCCGCCTGGCCGGGTGACTGCCGCATCGAAGCCGTCGAGAACCCGCGCGTCGAGATGGAGTCGCATCATTACCGTGCCGCCCACACCGGGCTTCTCGATCTTGGCCTCGTACCTCACCTGTTGAGCGAAACCTTGATCGGTTCGATGTTCTCGATCATCGAACGCCACAAGCACCGGGTTCTGGCGGAGGCGATGCGTCCGACGGTGAGCTGGCGCTCCACGAGCAGTGCCCTCGCAAGCGCTAACTGACCGGACGGTTCCCGCACACCACGGCGTCGGACAGGCCCGTGGCAAACCGAAAGCCTTCGTCGCGGCGCTAGGCGTCGGGCTTCCCGTGCTGTTGGGACTGCTCCACGTTGCGCTGGTGTGGCCGCACTACCACGTCGGTTCGTTCGACGACGACGCCGGCTACATTCTGACCGCCAAAGCGCTCTTGGCGGGTCAGGGTCTGACAGGCCACCTGGCAAGTGGCGAGGCGATAGTGTCACTGTACGCGCCAGGCTTCAGCGCGCTTTTGACGCCGCTCGTTTGGCTATGGCCGCACGGTTTCCTAGCACTCAGGCTCTTCTCCGTCGTATGCTTCATAGCGGTCTTCCCCCTCACCTGGATCTGGCTCGGAAATCACCGGGTCAGCGCAAGACTTCGCTGTGCAGCCCTGGTGGTTCTCGCCCTTGGACCGCCGTTTGCGACTTACGCGAGCATGGTGATGGCCGAAGCAGCCTTCCTCGTGGTGCTAATGCTGCTACTTCTCGCTGTCGACGCATGGTCGGCGACCGAGCGCCTTCTCTCCAAGTGGACGTGGATTGTCATAGTCCTTGCGTCGACGCTCGTGTGGATCAAAGAAGCCGGCCTAGGGGTTGTGATCGGGTTGATCGTCTGGACTGCGCTGCGCCCCGCGGCGAGGCGGATCGCGCGGTCTTCGCTGCTTGCCGGCGGCGTCGTCGCATCGCTCGCCCCTGTGGTCATCGCCCGTCTCATGCTGGGCAAACCGATCGCCGGCAGCCTCTACACAATGCAGCTCGGCGTCTACTACCAAGGTGGTCTTTTCAGCCGTCTCCTCCACGTAGCTCCACACTCCGTCTGGCACCTTTTCGCAACGGCGATCCCTGCGACGATCGTTCCCTACCTTGCGCCCCTGCCGATCCACGGGCACTGGGTTGACGTGTGGAAAGTTCTGTCTTGGCAAGTGTCGATCTGTGCGGGTGTCGGCGTCTACGTGTGGTCGAAGAGGTCCCTCGGCGCGGTCGTCCCAATGGTCGTCGTATACCTCGGTGAGTCCGTCGTTTGGCCTTTCGTCAACGAGCGACGGGCGATACTCGTCCTGCCGATCCTGGTCGCTTGGTATGTGATCGGGGCGGCAGCGATCTGGGGGGCCGTCAGCAGGGCCGTGTCGCGCGCCCGCAAGTCCTCGACGTTTGCTCTGAGGGCGACTGCGTCGCTCTCGGTCGCGTGCCTGGTCGTAGCACCGCTGGTAGCTCAGATGCCACGCGACTACCTTTTCGGCTGGCATCAGTCGAGCTCGAAGTTCTCCGGGTCCCGTTACGCAAGGTTCCTTTCGGTCCTCGGATCGCCCGGCGACGTCGTCGAGACCGACTACAAGGAGTCGACCGCCCTTTTCACCGGACACCGGACGCAATGGACAGCGTTCACCGTCGCGCACAACTTGTGCTACCTGCCGGCGGTCCTGTCGGCTCTCGCCAGCGACAACGCGTCCTACATGCTGAACGGGGATTTCAACAAGCCGGGCGTGCTCGACAGCGGATGTATCAACGCTTTGGTCGCTTACGGCGACTGGGCCGTGCCACTGCTGCACTCCCTACGCGACAACGCGACAGTCTACGAGCTGGTCGGCCCTTACAGCGCCAATCCTGGACTCGTAGACATCCAAGGAAGCGAGTCGGTCGGGCCTGTCTTCGCCACAGCCGGGGGGTCTGCGTCGCAGAGTTGGTATTTCACCGGCACCTTCCCGGTAAGTCAAGTGTCAGTGGGCGAGGCCTGGAACCCGGTCGGGCCCACGTCGTCGGTCGAGTTGCAGCTGGAGACTTCCGCAGGTGCATGGGACACGGTGGCGTCGGCGAAAGGGTCTGTCGGCGGCGGCGCGTCGGCTGCGCCATGGCTCATCCGGTCCTTCGCTACGCCGTTCGAAGCCCAAGCCGTCCGGGTCGTCGTCACAGGTCCCGGCGTGGCGACCGCTCCGAGCGTGAGCGCAGCGTCGAGCGGGACCCCTGGGGCTTCCGCTGTCAACGTAGCTGCCATTGGTCCCGCCGGCGCTGGAAGCTCGTAGCGTCCAGTTCGAAACGTCCACCACGTCTTTATCACCACCCGACCGAAGCGAAGGCCGTAGCGCCAGTTCGGCCCCTTTTTGGTCTCGCCGCAGCTCCTCGCAAGGACCGTCACCGGCGCTTCGACAACCCGAAAGCCGAGTGCGAGGGCGCCCATCAGCAGCTCGGCTGTCTGGTACTGGGCCTGGTGAAGCGGGACCCGTTCGGCCACTTCGGGCCGGAAGGCGCGAAAACCGTTCGCCGGGTCCGTTATGCGAGTCCCGCTCAGCACCGACACGAGACCTCCGAAGAAGACGAGGCCGCCCTTGCGGACGCGGTCGGTTGTGTGGCTGGATCCGAGCCGGCGGGAGCCGTTCACGAAGTCGACGGCGCCGGACGCTACCGGGCCGGCCAGACGACCCATCTCCGAGGGGTCGAACTGCCCGTCCGCATCGAGGGTCACGATCACCGAGGCCCCGAGATCGCTCGCAAGCCTGTAGCCGACCCGCAGCGCCCTGCCCTGCCCGAGATTTCGATCGAGGCGGTATACGACCGCCCCGGCCGAGCGGGCGACGCTCGACGTGTCGTCGGTCGATCCGTCGTCGACCACGATGCAGCGCACGGCCATCTCGCTTATCTCGCCTGGTATCGCGCGGATCACAGCGCCGATTGCAGCTTCCTCGTCGAGGGCGGCTATGACGACGACGATCGGGGCGCATTCCACGTCCGCGTGCTCGGCCTTGAACCGGGCGACGGACTCCTCGTCTATTCGCCAAGCGTGGAACGACGACGGGGAACTGTTGCGGGGCACGGCCCAACACGATAGGCGGGCGACGGCTTCGATTGGGACTCTGTGCGGGCGACGATAGGCTTGCCCCTTCATGATCGACACAAGGCTCCTTCTCGACGACTTCGATGAGACGGCCCGCAAGCTCGCACGCAAGGGGGTGGATATCGCCGTCCTCGACGAGTCACGCCGTCTTGCGGAGGCCCGCCGGGCCCAGATCCGCCTTGTGGATGCTGCCCGTCAGGAAATGAACTCGGGTTCGAGCGACGTCGGGGCGCTGATGCGAGCTGGTCGCAAGGAGGAAGCAGACGCCTTGCGGCTCGACCTCTCAGCGCGAAGGGCGAACGTCGAGGCGCTGGAGCGGGAGCTCCGCCGCGTTGATGCGGACCTCGACGATGCGATGGCGCGCCTACCCAACCTGCCTGCCGACGACGTGCCGGACGGTCGAAGCGAGGACGACAACGTAGTACTTCGAACTGTCGGCTACGACCCTGACAGTTACGCCGGACGCGACTGGCTTCCACACTGGGAGATCGCCGAGCGGCTCGGCATCCTCGATGCGGAAAGGGCCGCAAAGCTGAGCGGAACGATGTTCGCCCTGCTCAAAGGCGACGGGGCCCGGCTGCTTCGAGGGCTGACGGCGTTCGCCTTGGACCTTCACAGGGATGCCTACGAGGAGATCGTCCCGCCGCATGTCGTACGCGGGGAAGTGATAGCCAAGACCGGTCACCTCACGAAGTTCGACACTCAGGCCTACCGTCTTCGTGACGACGACCTGTGGCTGTTGCCGACAGGGGAGGTTGCCCTGATGGGACTTCACCAAGGGGAGATCCTCGCTGAGGCCGACCTTCCGTTGCGATACATGGCGTATACGACGTGTTGGAGGCGCGAGGCCGGAGCCGCCGGAAAAGAGACCCGGGGAATGCAACGTCTGCACGAGTTCCACAAGGTCGAGCTCGTGAAGCTGTGCAAACCCGAAGACGGCGAGGCCGAGTTCCACACGCTCGTAGCAGACGCAGCCCGGCCGCTCGAGGTTCTCGGCCTGCCCTACAGAGTTGTGGAGCTGTGCTCAGGAGACCTGACCTTCTCCGCTTCGAGGGTCTACGACTTGGAGGTCTACTCCCCCGGAGTGGACCGTTGGCTTGAAGTCTCGTCGATCAGCTTGGTGACGGATTTCCAGTCTAGGCGCGGCCAGATCCGCTTCCGGCGAGACGGCGGCGGCGTCGAGTTCGTGCACGCGCTCAACGGTTCGGGGCTGGCGACCCCCCGCGTGTGGGCTGCCATCGTCGAGCACGGATCAACTGACGACGGCACCGTCGTCCTACCACCGGCGCTGGCCGCCTACGTGGGAGTCGACACGCTACGAGGTCGGGCCTGACTGAGAGCTCGTCGGAGCTGGGTCCTCACGAGGACTCAACTTGGGATTTGATCCGTTCCAGGGTCTGGCGCATTCCCCGTTCGTTGGTCTTGGAGCGCATCCAGCCGAACAGAGCCCAGTACGCCTGCATCATGGGCGAAGGCGCCAACTCGTACGATTCGGTCACGTCGGTGCCATCGCCTGCCGGGCGCAGCTTGTAGGACCAGGTGTTGACCGTCCTCCCCCCGGCCTCGACGGCGAAAGTGAACTCCTCTCCGGGCTCCGAGGCCTTGACGGCGCACTGCGTCCAGTAGATGGGGCCCCGCCCGTTGCGCTTGACATGACCCCGGAAGCGGGCGCCGACCGCAGGCCCTGCCGCACCGTCGAGCCATTGCGCCTCGAAGGTCTCCGGGCTGTACAAGCCGATCTTGGTCACATCCGAAAGCAGCTCCCAAACTTTGTCGGCTGGGGCGTCCATGTGAACTGTGACTGATCCGCGCATGTCCGCAAGCTAGCACCGCCCGGGCAGAATGCATTGTGGCAAACTTGTCCGTACCAAGGGCTACGTGTTCTCAGCGGGCCCTCCAAGCGACGACGAGTAGGAGAGATCGTGCTGGTAGCGCTTAATGTCAACGACTTCCTCGACCGGGCAGCGACCGTCTACCCGCAGCGGGTGGCGATCGTCGACGACCCGTCCGCAGCGGCTCCGCTCGGCGAGCTCACCTACGCGGATTTCGAGTCGAGGGCCAGGGGTATGGCGCTCAACCTCGAAGCGATGGGCGTCGGACAGGGCGACAGGGTCGCGATAGTCAGTCCCAACGCAGCAAAGTTCATGATCTCCTATTTCGGTGTCAGCGGCTACGGGCGGGTCCTCGTCCCGGTGAACTACCGCCTGACCTCGGAGGAGGTGCAGTACATCGTCGACCACTCCGGGGCGTCGGTGGTGCTGGTCGACCCTGAGATCGCCGAGTCCCTCGCGTCGCTTCGCTCGCCGCGTACGATCCTCCTCGACGGTGTCGACGACGCCGAGCTCTTCGCCCCGGCTCCTCCCGGCGCCCGGCCACACGTCGGGGCCTTCGACGAGAACGCCACGGCGAGCATCAACTACACGAGCGGGACAACCGCGCGGCCGAAGGGAGTGCAGCTCACACACCGGAACTGCTGGATCAACGCGGCCCTCTTCGGTTGGCACACGACTGTCGGCGAGCGAGAGGTGTTCCTCCATACGCTTCCGATGTTCCACTGCAACGGCTGGGGAATGCCGTACGCGGTGACCGCGATGGGAGCCAAGCAGGTCGTACAACGAAAAATCGACGGCGAGCAGATACTCGAGCGCATCGACCGCCACGGCGTCACATTGATGTGCGGCGCACCGGCGGTCGTAGCAGCTGTGCTCGACGCCGGCAGCGCACGGCGTGACCGGGGTGCAGACACCCCCGGTCGGGACCGGGTCCGAATCGTCGTGGCAGGCGCGCCGCCGCCATCGAAGATCATCGAGAGGGTCGGCGCCGAGCTGGGATGGGAGTTCATCCAGATCTACGGCCTCACCGAGACATCGCCGCTGCTCACCGTCAACAGGGCGCGAGCCGAATGGGACGACCTCGACGCAACCGAGAGAGCTCAACTCCTGAGCCGTGCCGGCGTCCCCGCCCTAGGCGTTCGCATCGCCACGAACGACGACGGGGAGGTCCTGGCTCAGAGCAACCACGTGTTCGCGGGCTACTGGGAGCAGCCCGAGGAGAGCGAGAAGGCGCTCGGCGACGGATGGTTCCACACCGGCGACGGGGGCTACCTCACCGGAGACAGTTACCTAGTCATATCGGATCGTAAAAAAGACGTGATAATCACGGGCGGGGAGAATGTCTCGTCGATCGAAGTCGAGGACTGCCTTTACCAGCACCCTGGTGTTGCCGAGGTGGCCGTCATAGGTGTCCCGGACGATCGCTGGGGCGAGACGATCAAAGCTCTGGTGGTGCCCCGGCCGGAAGCTGTCGTGACCGAGGACGACCTGATCGCGTTCTGCCGTGAGCGAATGGCACACTTCAAATGCCCGACGTCGGTCGAGTTGCGCGAGTCGCTGGTCCGCACTGCCACCGGCAAGCTCCAGAAGTTCAAGCTTCGGGCACCCTACTGGGAGGGGAGGGACAGACTCGTCTCGGGCGGCTGACATGTACGGGCCGATCAACTCCTGCCTGTCGGTAAAGTGACTGGACGATCAGACG
>JAKAZH010000057.1 GCA_021815935.1 Actinomycetes bacterium | reverse complement strand
TGGCGAAACCGCGCCCGGCGATTCCCCGGGTGCGTACGGACCGCGTTGCCTATTGGCCGGCATTCCTGGAGGAACTGAGATCGGCTCGTTTGTCCACAAGGTCCTCGAGAGGGTGGATTTTGCGGCGTCCGATTTGCGCTCGGATTTGGAGGTCGCAATTTTGACAGGCCGAGGCGTCCCCGCTGGAGTCGACGTGGCTTTACTTGCCGCCGGGCTGGAATCGTCAATCGATACCCCGCTCGGCCCGCTCCTTCCCGGCACGGCTCTTCGCGACATCTCCCGGCGAAATCGGGCGAACGAACTCGCCTTCGAGCTTCCGCTCGCGGGGGGAGACCGTCCGTCCGGCGCGCTCGATACGGCTGATATCGCCTCGGTTCTCTCTCGGCACCTCGAACCCGACGGCGTTCTCGGGCGATACCCGGCGCGCCTCGCGGACCCTGTCCTTTCGACGACCCTTCGCGGGTACATGACAGGAAGCCTTGACCTGGTTTTCAGGCATCGCATCGCCGCAAGAAGCGAACGGTGGTACGTCGTCGACTACAAGACCAATCGGCTCGGCGCTGACGGCGTCGGGGCCTGGCCGTATCGGCGCGACGTTCTCGACGAGGAAATGCGCCGCCGCCACTACCCCCTCCAGGCGCTTATCTATCTTGTGGCGCTGCACAGGTTCCTGCGGTGGCGGATACCCGGATACTCGCCCGGAGAGCACCTCGGCGGCGTGCTGTATCTCTTCGTTCGCGGGATGGCAGGCCCGCAGACGCCGGTGATAGACGGGCAGCCGTGCGGAGTGTGGTCGTGGGCCGCCCCCGCCGGCCTCGTAGTCGAATTGTCGGACCTGTTCGCGCACGCCAGGACAACACGGTGACTTTCGTAGCCCCGCTCGACGCCTGGGACAGTTCGCTGGTGATCGGACCCGACGACCAGTTGATCGAATGGAACCGAGCGGGAGTTCTCGCCCCCTCCGACGTTCACACCGCCAAGCGCCTCGCCCGACTCGTTGGAGAAACTGATCCGATGGTGACTCTCGCGGTCGCCCTCGCCGTGCGAGCCCCCAGGTTCGGACATGTCTCGGTGGATCTCAACTCGGTACGCGACGTCGCCGGCGCCGAGCTTCGCGACGGTGCTGACCCGGCTTTGGACAGCCTGCCCTGGCCGTCCCCTGCGCCGTGGCGCGCGCGGGTCGCTGCGAGCCGTTTGGTTGCCGTCACTCCCCCGGGCTCCTCCGATTACCACGACGCCGACACTCCCCCGGGCGCCTCCGATTACCAGGACCCCGACTCAGCGGAGTCGGCCAGGCCGCTGCGTCTCGTCGAAAGCGCCTTGTACCTCGACCGCTACTGGCGTGAGCAGCTCGCGGTCGGGAAAGACCTCCTGCAGCGGTGCACCCGCACGCCGCCCGAAACCGTGTCGACTCCATCCCCCGCCATCACCGACGCGGACCAGCTTCGGGCGGTGGCGGCGTCGGCGCGACGGTACTTGAGCGTCATCGTCGGCGGCCCGGGGACGGGAAAGACGACCACGGTCGGATGGCTTCTCGCTCTGCTGTTCGACCAGGCGATCACCGATGGTGGCCGCGCGCCGATGGTGGGCCTCGCCGCCCCCACCGGTAAGGCAGCAGCCCGTCTCGAACAGGCGGTCCGATCGTCGGCGACCGCCATGGCTTCGAGCGCTGCTGTCTCGACGTCCGTCGCGTCACAGCTCGAGGCCCTGCGCGGATCGACGCTTCATCGGCTCCTCGGGGCCCGTGCAGGCTCAGGGCGATTCCGCTATCACCGAGGAATGCGCCTCCCCCACGACGTGATCGTCGTCGACGAAGCGTCGATGATCTCACTGACTATGATGGCCCGGCTGCTCGAAGCTGTACGGCCGGACGCCCGGCTGGTGCTGGTAGGCGACCCGGATCAGCTTGTGTCAGTTGAGGCAGGTGCCGTCCTGGCCGACGTCGTGCGCCTAGGACGATCGACAGGGACCGACGTGTCCCTGCCGGCCGCCCCGCTCGCTCGGAACGTCTCGATCCTTCGGACCAATCACCGCTCAAGTGGAGCTCTCGCGTCGCTCGCTGTCGCGATCAGGGAAGGCGACGAGGACGCCGCGCTGTCAACACTCTCATCTGGGGATCTGACCCTGTCGTGGATCGACTCTGCTTCGACTTCAGTTCTGTCAGCAGCATTGACGGACGCTGCGTTCTCCCTCGTTTCCCCGGCACGGGAGGGCGACGCCGCAGCTGCGCTGCGAGCTCTGACGCGACATCGGGTCTTGTGCGCTCACCGCCAAGGGCCCGAGGGCGCATCGACATGGAACGAGCAGATTCGACACTGGCTTCTCACCGGCCGGCCGGTTATCGAAGACGGAGAGGCCTGGTACGCCGGACGGCCCGTAATCGTCACCGCCAATGACTACAGCTTGGGCGTCTACAACGGTGACACCGGGGTGGCTGTCGTTTCCCCCGAAGGTGGGATAGCCGTCGCTTTCGATTCCGGGACGCATCCAGCCAGGCTCGTCAGACCGTACCGACTGGCGAACCTCGAGACGGCTTACGCGATGACAGTCCACAAAAGCCAAGGATCCGAGTTCGAAGCGGTGACCGTCATCCTTCCCCCCTCGTCGTCGCGCCTGCTCACCCGGGAACTGCTTTACACGGCGGTTACCCGGGCCCGGTCAGCGTTGAGCGTCGTCGGATCGGAGGAGGCCATCCGAGTCGGGCTTCGCCGCCGGGTCGCCCGAGCATCCGGGCTCGCATCGCAGTTCTCCGGCGGCGGACGATGACCCAGCTCGCGCCCCTGACCGCGATACTAACGACGACGACACGGCCAGGTCCAAGGGTCAGGGTCGAACGCGCTAGCGTCGTGGCGTGGTAGACGGATTCGTTTCGGCGCCGGCGCCACGCACAGTGCAACCCCGGCCATGCTTATCCGTGCTGTTGGAAACGGTGCGGCAGTGCGTCTGCGCCATCCCTGCGCGGTTATCCAGGCCGTCGTGCACCCATCCGGGTTAGAGAGCGTTCAGATTGTGGAAAATGACTAATATCGCATCGTATCTGAACCACCCTGAAAGCGTCCGATCCGCCCGCCACTTCGCTCGGGAAGTGCTGGTCGGGCGCGGCGTTGCGGAGGAACGGCTTGCGCTCGCGGAGCTTCTCGTGAGCGAGCTCGCAAGTAACGCTGTCAAGCATGCCACCACCAGCTTCACGCTCGCCATCAAGGTCAAAGACGCCATAATCCGGATCGAAGTAACCGACACCGGTTCAGGCCAACCGACGCTCAAGCATCCGAGGCCGGATCAGCCCGACGGGAGGGGCCTGCTCATTGTCGAAAGCCTGTCAGACGCCTGGGGAACTACCGTCGAGCGCGACTCCAAGACCGTTTGGTGCATCCTGTCAGCCCGCCTGCCGGCCAACTCGGAGCGCTGATGAGTGCCTCCTCCTTCTAGCGTCGCCCAGCATCCAGGCGAAGTCGGGTTTGCCATCAGAATTGCACACTGATCTAATGGAAGTATGGCATGGGACTTCTCCACCGAACCCGAATTCCAAGCGAAGCTAGAATGGGTCGAGCAGTTCTGCCGGGAGAAAGTGGAGCCACTCGAGTACGTGCTGCCCTACGCCGTGCGCAACCGCGACCCGGCGGTCAGGGCGTACGTCCGTGAGCTCCAGCAGGAGGTCAAAGACCAGGGCCTGTGGGCGCTGTTTCTCGACGAGAGCCTGGGCGGCCCTGGCTTCGGTCAGCTCAAACTCGGCCTGCTCAACGAGATCATCGGACGTTACCCGTCGGCCCCGCAGATGTTCGGCGCCGCAGCACCCGACACGGGCAACATGGAAATCCTCGCCGCATACGGCACCGAGGAGCAAAAGGCGCGCTGGCTGACCCCCCTGCTCAACCAGGACATGTTCTCGGCCTACTCGATGACAGAACCCCAGGGAGGAAGCGACCCGAACCTTTTCAAAACCCACGCCTTTCGCGACGGGGACGAGTGGGTGATAAACGGTGAGAAGTGGTTCACTTCCGCCGGACGGGTGGCTGACCTCCTGTTCGTCATGTGCATAAACGGCATGTTCGTGGTGCCCCGCAAGACTCCGGGGGTGGAGATCATGGCCGAGCCCCGCAACCACAACCACATCATCTACCGCGACGTGCGCGTCCCAGCCGACCATCTCCTCGGACCGGAGAACGGGGCGAAAGTGCTCGCGCAGCGCCGTCTCGGCGGCGGACGTATCCATCACGCCATGCGCACGATCGCCCAGTGCAAGCTCGCCTTCGACATGATGTGCGAGCGGGCGCTCTCCCGTGAGAGTCACGGCAAGATAATCGCTGATCACCAAATGGTGCAGGAGAAGATCGCCGACTCCTACGCGTCCATACGCATGCTGCGGCTTTTCGTGCTCGAGACGGCGTGGAAGATCGACAACACGTCGACCGCAGAGGCCCGCACCGACATCGCCGCTGTCAAGTACACCATGGCGAAGGTCCTGCGCGAGGTGTCGTTCAACGCCCTGCACATTCTCGGTTCGCTCGGGACCACCGACCTCACCCCTCTTCAGGCCATGTACGCCGCCGCCCCGACGATGGGTATCGCAGACGGGGTCGACGAGGTGCACAAGGCTACCGTCGCACGCCGGGTCCTCAAGGACTACCGACCCCACGACGGCTACTGGCCGACCGAGTACTTCCCGGCGAAACGCGAAAAAGCGTGGAAGACTATGCAGTCTGTCCTAGAGGCCAGGCCCGAGCTCGGCCAAGCGGCAGAGAACATGCAGAAGTACATGGCAAGCGCCCGGCACTGAGCCGGTGTCACCGATATACGCTCAGAGGCTCACGAGGCGGTCGAGGATCCGGCGTGCGGCAAGCCCGCTGCGGTCGGTTACGTCAACCGGGCCGCACTGGTGACGCACGCGGCGAGCAAACGATCTTCGTCGGGCCAGTCCAGACTCGTGATTGCCTCGGGTACGGTGATCAATCCATGCAAGGCGAACCACAGTACCGACGTGTCGAGTGCAGCGTCCACGCTGGCGGACTGCCCGGACTCGATGCAGGCCCCTATGGCATCGGACACCAAGGCAATGGCCTCCTTGAGAAGCGGGGCCGTCTCGACCATCGGCCTTCCCTCGTCTTGCCAGTCTTGGACATAGCGTCGCCCGACCAGCAACCGGTATCGTCCCGGGCGGGCTCGGCCGAACGACACGTACGCCTTGCCCATCGCAAACAAGCGTTTGCGCGGGTCGGCCTCTGAGGCTGCGGACTCGCGGATCTGCTCGATGAGCACTGCGAGCTCCTTGGCCACCACGGCATCGATGATGTGGGTCCGGTCCGCGAAATGCGGCGCTATCGACGGGGCGGCGATACCCACCTTGCGCGCGATCCCGCGCAGCGTCACAGCCTCCTCGGATCCGGTCCGCTCCAGTATCGAAGTCGCCGCGACCAAGATCTCTTCGCGAAGCAGTGATCCCTCGCCCCGGCGGTTGCGCTTGCGGACCGGCCTCGAAACTTCGGTTGCATTGACAGTCATCGACAACCTTTCAAAGTTTCCACTCGTATAACCTAGCGTTCGGCGACGTCAAGCTGCTGGTTATACATTATTGCCGCCGCAACGCGGCGACTAGCGGACCTTGATGCAAAGAAGCCCGTCTGCCTCTGGACGGCAGTTTCTGGCCATGGCGCTCAGCGCGACCGCAACGCAAACACCGGATGACGCTCGGCGATGGCGCGAAGTTCGCTGTCACTACTGTCGGGCCCGACGCCGCCAAAAAAGACACCGACCTCGAACTTCCAACGCCGCAGGTACTCCCGCAGCACTGGGATTCGTTCGTCGCCTTCAATCTCCGTCGCTACGTAGTTCGTCTTGCGCCGGCCGAGAATGAGCGACAGCGAGCCGCCGGCTGCCCGCACGTTGCGAACCCACTCCGCCTCCCCGCGAGGAGAAACCAAGTAGATGCTCCCCTCGAAGGTCAGGAGGTTCACCGGGGTGCGACGGGGCAGACCGCTCTTACGGCCGGTGCTCTCAAGGACACGGCTTCCCATCACGCTCAGCCCGGCACGGGTCAATGCGGCGATCAGGCGGTTGAACAGGCGGGTCGCAGGCCCAGGAGGGCGGTAGTGAGGTGCAGCAGATGAGGACATGACGTTCGTTCTATACGAGAACAAGCATCGTGTCAAGAACAATGTTCTTTTCGTGTATGGTGTTCGCATGATGTCTCGCCGCGAACGCAGCCGCGCCGCGCTGATCGCGGAGATAGAGCACGCCGCCCGCGAGGAGCTCGCCGATGTGGGGGCGCCAGCCTTGTCGTTGCGCTCCGTCGCCCGCCGTGTCGGCCTGTCCCCGTCTGGCATATATCGCTACTTCGACGGGCGTGACGCCCTGCTCACCTCGCTGATCGTGGCGGCCTTCGACCGGCTGGCCGATACCGTGGACAATGCCGACCTCCCAGGCGAGCCCCCGGGCCGGCGGTGGTTGGCGATGGGCCGAGCAATCCGTTCGTGGGCGATCGACAACCCTCACGACTGGGGTCTCCTCTACGGTACTCCGGTGCCCGGATACGCTGCCCCGGACACGACCATCCCTGCGGGAACCCGGGTCGTCTTCCGACTGGCCGGCGCCGCCGCCGAAGCTCGACGAGACCGTCGGCTACCTGATATCCCGCTGCCCGCCCCCCTCGCGAAATGGCTTGACAAGCTGCGGCCCCCGGAACTCGCCGGATGGCCCGACGAGATACTTGCAATGGCGCTACTCGCGTACAGTCACCTGATCGGCGTGGTGAGCTCGGAGGTGTTCGCCCACTTCGGGGTCGATGCGAACCCGGCACCGGACCTGTTCGACTTCGAGTTGAGACTCTCCGCCACCCTGCTCGGCTTGGAGGTTCCTTAAGCCATTCCCTGGAAAAATATTCCTCAAATGGCAGCACGCTCGGCGCTACTGATATCGATGATACCTCCCGAAGGCGGTCTTCGCTGTATATTGCAGTCGTGAACACAATGCGCCAGTCGAGCGTTCCCGGCTACCGAACGCGGGACCTCTTGGAGTCGGCCACTACAGTCTTCGCCGCCCTGTGAGCAAACAAGGGTCACCGAACCTCGAGGTGCGCGCCGAGGGTCTCCGAGTCGCCGTCATTGCTGCCATGTGGCACCAGACGATCACAGACAGCCTGCTCGAAGGGTCCCTACGGGCCCTGCGTGAAGCCGGTGCCGCCGACCCTACCGTCGTGCGTGTGCCCGGAGCGTTCGAGCTGGCCGCAGCAGCGGCCCGGTTGGCCCCGTCACACGACGCTGTCGTCGCCCTGGGCGTGGTAATCCGCGGGGACACTCCTCACTTCGAATACGTCTGCCAGGCTGCGACAGTCGGCCTGACTCAAGTTTCGGTCTCCACCGCAACCCCCGTAGGTTTCGGGGTTCTCACATGCGACAACGAGGCACAAGCGCTCGATCGCGCCGGCCTGCCCGGCTCCTCCGAGGACAAGGGATTCGAGGCAACCCAGGCCGCTTTATCGGTAGCAGTCGCACTCAAACGCGCCGGCTGCTAGGAGCCTAACAAGCCGGCGGACCGGTACGCGTAGCGGTCACCGGGCCAGTAGGTGTGGGAGGCGAACACGACCGGTGCGGGTCGACCCGGTACGCGGACCTCCAGACGGCCGCTGACGGGGGCGGAGGTCTCCGCCAACGCCAGGGTGGCATGGCCACCCTGCGCGACGGCGCTCGCCGATCCGAGCGACACGACGCTGCCGGTCGCTAGACCGTTCACGACTACATCTCGGTTGCAGACGCTCGAGTAGCCGGAGAACGACACCGTGTAAGGCGTCCCCTTGGCCTGAACCTCGAGGTACGGCTCGAACGGTGCCACGATCCCCATGTCAAGCGACGTGGAGCGGTAGAAGATCTGCCCGTTGACCCAGACTTCCAACCGATTCGTGCCGTTGGTCGATATGGCGACCCGGAGCGGCCCCGGTTGCCAGAGGACAGACTTGAGCAGGTGCTCCTGGGCTCGGGCCAGGTAGCCGATGGAGTATCCGACGACCAGGTGGCGGGTGCCGTCGGCGTCGACGTTCTCGGCAACGACCACGTAGTCGATGTCGCCCGTGACGATCGTGTCGCTTGTCTGGACGGCCATGACCAGTTCGCCACGAGCGCCGGGCACGGTCACGGGCGGCGGTGAGTCGGCGGCGAAGTTGAAAACGCATGCGGCAGGTGTCGGAGCAGTCGCCGTGAGGAACCAGCCGCGGTAGGTGGCCGCCCCGTGCACGACGGCGACCCGAAGGCGTCCGCCCGACACCGAAGCGACGGCGTTTGCAGACCCGGCGCTGCCGTTGGCCTCCCAACCCGAATACGGCGGCATCGCCATAGACGTGCTTCCCTGGATAGGTACCGGCCGTCCGCTCGCCGTCGTGAACGACACATCGCGATAGGCCGGGGCGACTCCGGACGGTCCACTCGTGCCGGCAGCGACGAGGGTTGCCCCACCCGAGCCGATCACTCCTGTCACGGCCGATCCGGCCGGCTGCGCCGAGGTGCCGGCCGAGACGACGAGCCCGACAGCGGCGGCGACCGCGACAAAGGGGTAGACCCTGACCGACGACCAGCCCCAAGAGCGCGTTACGCCCCGCCATCTTGGCTTCGCAGTCCGGCTTCGCCGTTCAAAACGATGCATAGAACGACTCCTCGCCTCTGGCCAGCGCAGCGTACGATGACAGAAGGACGGTTGACGTGTATACCGTAACGCCGGCCAGCAAACCCCAGACACCGGAAGCGACCTGGCCATTCGCCGATGCCACTGCCGCGATGACGGCGTTGGTAATAGCCCCGAGGCCGGCTCCGAGCGCGGGCATGCGGGGCCGGCCGAGGAAGAACAGGTATTGACTGCAGAGCATGCCAACCGGGACCATCGCGTAAGCGGCGGATGCCAGGTAGAGGTCGTTCATGCCGCCCGGAGAGCGGATGGCCCCGGTTAGCGAACCGGGCAACACTGCGAGGATCAGGGTCGGGAACGCCGCGGCAGTGAGCCCGGCGGCGACGACAAGCGTCGTCACGCTGCGACGCCATTCTTTTACCAAGGTCAGGCGCGCCTGACGCCAGTGCTCCAGCGCCACTGACCGAAGCAGCGGCTCCAGGCGGCGTGCGAAGCGCTCCATGGACGCGTGGACGAAACCGAGCAGGAAGACCAACTCGAGCAGGGCCACGTCTAGGGAACCCTCGTAGGTCGACGGGTAGAGGTACCGGCCCGTCCCGAGGCTGTCGCCGTAGGCCAGCCCGACGACGAAGCGGTCGATCAGAATCAGGGAAAAGTACGCGACGCCGTAGATGACATACGGCCCGCTCTGCCACAGGACGACGTGCAACTCGGGCGCTTTCACCCCGTGACGTTCTGCCCGATCACCCGCAGGTACGACCTGCTGGACGCTGTAGAGACTCGCCGCCGCCAGCACGCAGGCGGCAACACCGACCGACAGCGCTATCGATCCGGCACGCGCCGTAGCCGTCGGCCCTCCGGCGCCCAGCTCGGCGACGAGCACGCCAAGTCCGATAGCCAACCCGCTGGCCACAGCGAGAGTGGCGAAGCGTCGAAGCATGTACATCGGGGCGGCAGCGAGAAGGTAGGCGAAGATCGCTGCCGCG
>JAKAZH010000056.1 GCA_021815935.1 Actinomycetes bacterium | reverse complement strand
TCATGCTCCATTGCGACCGTGACTTTGAGTTGATCGCCGAGGTGACCGGCCAGCGCGTCGAGTGGGTCGTGCCTGCCGGCGCTGTCCCGTGAGGGTGGATGAGTGCGCCAGCAGGCACCGTTTCGGGAGGTGTCATCGTTCGGGGTGTCGCCTGGCGTGGCCGCCCGGCCGGTAGAGACATGACGTTGCTTTTGCTCAGCCGACCCCTGATCCGTAAAAGCCGGCGGAACCGAAGTCGAAGATACCTCCGTCGGCGGCCACGAAACGGTAGCCGTCACCGGAGGGCGTAGACACCATGCCCACCGCTGGCTTGTTCAAGGCGACGTTGCCGGTGGAGCCGTAGAAGGCGGCGTCGATGGAGAACACACCACCGTCGCCGCCCAGGAGCCAGTAGCCGCCGGTCGCCGGGTCGACGGCCATGCCAACGATCGGCCCGTCGAGGGCGAAAGTCACTTGACCGTGGTAGACCGCGGTGCCGAACGCGTGCACCCCGCCAGCCGCGTCGGCCAGCCAGTATCCCTGCCCGGCGGGCGCAGCCGCGATGGCCACTATCGGGGCGGAAGGATCGGGGATCCCACCAAGGGTTTGAGCGTCACCCCACGCGGCTACCGCCCCGGCGGCCGAGGCAATCCAATAGCCGTTACCCGAGGAGGTGTCGGCCACGCCCACCACATCAGGGCGAGGGAACAACGCCGAGCAAGCCCGGCTGACCGGCGACGGGGCTGGCGGGGCCTGGGGGGTGGCGGCAACCTCATTAGAGGGTCCCGACGAGCCGACCGCGTTAGCAGCCTCGACAGTGAAAAATAAGTGGTGCCGTCCGCCAGGCCGGCGACCGTGCAAGAAGTAGCAGCGGCGCTCGCGTAGACGCAGGCCACGGGAGCGGTCGACTCGGCACCGGCCCTGGTCCCCTCATAAGCGTGGTAGCCGGTGACAGCGAACCCCACGTCCGAAGACGGAACAACCCACGACAAGGTCACCGACGAAACACCGGGGCTAGCCGCCGTGTGCACCCCGATAGTCCCGCTGCGCTCGGTCAGTTTCCCGAGCACCCTGTAGAGAGCTTCTCGCCTTCGGTCTTCATAAGGAGAGTCAGCGGAAATGCGACATCGAATATACCCTCCAGAGACCTGCGTGCGAAGACTGTGACCGTAATTGCACGAAAAATGTGCAATTACGGTCACAGTCCTCTCCAAATCGACGACGCGGGGCGGTCTTTACGGCTGCGACAAGCGAATTACGGCAATTCGACCCGCAACCCGCCGCAACCCGCCACAGCCACCGTCCGCACCTGCCAGCTCCAACGGGAGCTAGTCGTCAACTACGGTCGGTCCCTCGGGCTCTCTCCACCAGGCGTCGGGCGATGACTTTGAGCGCCAGAGTCTCGTCAGCCCCCTCGAAGATGGACAGCACACGGGCGTCCACGAAATAGCGCGACACCGGGTACTCCTCGGCGTATCCCATCCCGCCGTGAAGTTGCATCGCTTCACGAGTCACCCACTCCGCCGAGCGGCACACGTACGCCTTGACCATCGACGCTTCGAGGGCGCCTTCACCTTTCGCCATAAGGCGTGCCACTTGGTACATGTATTGGCGGGCTACGGCTATGTGGACCGCCATGCGGGCCAGTTTGACTTGGCTCAGCTGATAGCGGCCGATCGGCCGCCCGAACACGACGCGCTCGGCCGCGTACTTGGTCGCCGCCTCGTACGCCGCCTGCATTACCCCGACAGCGCGCGCCGCTGTCTGAAGGCGCCCGTTCTCGAAGCCCTCCATTTGCAGGTAGAAACCCCGGCCCAGTCCTTTGTCCCCGCCGACGAGCGAGCCGGCAGGGACCGCCCACCCGTCGAAGGAAAGCTCGTAGGAATGCATGCCCCGGTAGCCGATGGTGTCGATTGGACGGCCTTCGAGGCGTCCGCCCCCGGGCTGGGTGAGGGAGAACCCGCGGCCGTCGGCGCGCTCTTTTTCAATAACGAACAGCGACAACCCACGATGCCCGATCGAACGATCGGGGTCGGTGCGCGCGAGCAGCATCAGAACGTCCGCCCGCGCGGCGAACGTCGACCACGTCTTGGTCCCGTTGATCGCCCAACCGCCGTCCGCGAGAGCAGTCGCGCTGACTGTCACTCCTGCCACGTCCGAACCGAAGTCCGGCTCTGTGACCGCCACCGCCGCCATGATCTGCCCGCTCGCAAGTCGCGGCAGCCAGCGCCGTTTTTGTTCCTCGGTGCCACCGCGGACGAGCGCACGTGCAAGGATCTCGGGTCGTGTGACCAACGATCCACCGGCGCCGAGAGACGCCCGTGACAACTCTTCAGTAGCCACGACCATGCCGAGGTAGTCGCTCTCGCTGCCGCTTGCGAAGCCGCCGTACTCCTCGGGGATTGAAAGCCCGAACGCGCCGAGATCCGCCAAGCCGGAGATGATCGACTCGGGGATGTCGGCGTTCTCCCGGTGGATGGCCTCGGCGACGGGGGCGATCCGTTCTTCGGCGAAGCGTCGGAAAGTCTCTTGAACCAGCTCGAAGTCGCTGTCGAGGTGGCGTGGTCCGGTCTTGCCGGCGAGTCCTGCGAGCCACGCAGGATCCCGGTATGGCGTGACGTCAGCAAGGGCACCGTCGAGGCACCCGACCGGCAACCCCCATGCCTCTCCCCGCCCGGCGATCCGCCCGGCCAGGTCGGCGAGCGAGTCAGCGACGAACGCGCATGCGATCTGCGCCTCCAGCTCACCACGCGCCCCGTATTCGACGGCCACCCGAGCCCCTTCCAGCGCCGCCGCTGCGTGAGCCAGGTCATACGAAACAGCCTGATGCGCTTCGAGCGCTTCGGGGCCGCCGTTCGCCAGGTGGCGTATTGTCGCGCCGATTGCGCCTTGGGCGGCTGCGACGGCGCGTGACGCTGCGGTCAGGTCAACCATAGATCCACTCGCGATCACACACCGCTCCTCGGTCTAAGACAAGCGGCCGATACGCTAGTCGCCATCGACGCAATTCGCGTAGTCCCGTGCCGTCGGTTCGCTTACCTGCTAGAACGACGGCCCATGACATGGGCTGATCCGCGTGCCGAGCTTGACGTGCGCTCGGGTTGCGATTGTCGGGAGGTCTAGACGATGGCCGATCCAGCGTGGCTGATGCGCACCTACTCTGGTCACTCGACCGCCCGGGCGTCGAACATCCTATACCGGAGCAACCTCGCAAAGGGCCAGACCGGCTTGTCCGTCGCCTTCGATCTGCCCACCCAGACAGGCTACGACCCTGACGCGCCCGAAGCAGCCGGGGAGGTAGGCAAAGTCGGGGTGCCTGTTGCGCACCTCGGCCACATGCGCGAGCTCATGGAGGCAATACCGCTTGACCGGATGAACACCTCGATGACCATCAACGCCACGGCTGCGTGGATTCTCGGCCTCTACGTCGCTGTCGCTCAGGAGCAAGGGCTGGACCTGAGGATGCTCGCCGGTACCACACAGAACGACATCGTCAAGGAGTACCTGGCGAGAGGTACGTACATCTTCGCTCCGCCGGCTTCGCGACGGCTCACCGTTGACGTCATCGCCTGGACACTGCGCAACACCCCGAAGTGGAATCCGATCAACGTGTGCAGCTACCACCTCCAAGAAGCCGGCGCGACGCCGAAGCAGGAGGTGGCGTTTGCGTTAGCGACCGCCGTCGGGGTCCTCGACGCCGTCGCCGAGTCCGGGAAGGTCGCGGCGGACGAAATGCCCGAAGTCGTGGGCAGGATCTCATTCTTCTGCAACTCCGGCATCCGCTTCGTCGAGGAAGTGTGCAAGATGCGGGCGTTCGCCAAGATGTGGGACCGCATTTGCGCTGAGCGCTACGGCGTCACAGACCCGAAGCTGCGCCGCTTCCGCTACGGGGTTCAAGTCAACTCCCTTGGGCTCACCGAACAGCAACCCGAGAACAACGTGACGCGTATCGTTCTCGAGACCTTGGGCGTCACCTTGTCCAAAGACGCCCGCGCCCGGGCGATCCAGCTACCCGCGTGGAACGAAGCGCTCGGCCTTCCCCGCCCCTGGGACCAGCAATGGTCTCTGCGCATCCAGCAGGTCCTCGCTTATGAGAGCGACCTTCTCGACTACGACGACATCTTCGCGGGGTCCCATGTCATTGAGGCCCGCACTGGCGAGCTCGTCGACGCGGCGAGCGTCGAACTGGAAGAGATCGAGGCCATGGGGGGCGCCTTCGCCTCGATCGACGAGCTCAAAGCGCGACTGGTGCGCAGCCAATCGGAGCGCACCCAGCGAATCGAGTCGGGCGAGACGACCGTTGTAGGGGTCAACCGCTTCGAGACGACCGAACCGTCACCACTCGGCGGTGAAAGCGCCATTCTCAGGGTCGATCCAGCCGTCGAGGCCAATCTGGTCGCCGAAATCGCGAGGTGGCGCTCAGCGCGCGATCAGACGGCTGTGCGCCGCTGCCTCGACGACCTGCGCCGCGGAGCGCAAGCCGACGACACCAACCTCATGTTGCCGACGATCGCATTGGCACTTGCGGGAGGAACCACCGGCGAGTGGTCCGGCGCGTTGCGTGAAGTGTGGGGCGAGTACCGTGCTCCGACCGGCATCGCCGGGGGATCTGGGGTTCGAGGCATTGCGCTCGCTGAAGTCCGCGACCGGGTGAGGATTCTCAGCGAACGTAGCGGAGGTCGTCCCCGACTGCTCGTCGCAAAACCCGGCCTCGACGGCCACTCCAACGGCGCCGAGCAGATCGCGGTAGCGGCACGCGACGCCGGATTCGAGGTCATCTACCAGGGGATCCGGCAATCGCCACCCCAGATAGCGGCCACGGCGCGCGACGAGGACGTCGACGTGGTGGGCCTGTCGATCCTCTCGGGCGGTCACCTTCAGCTTGTCGCGCAGGTAATGGAGCACCTGGCGGAGGCGAAGGTCGAGGCCCCGGTGGTAGTCGGGGGGATCATCCCACCCGATGACGAGCGGCGCCTCTTGGACCTCGGGGTTGCCGCCGTGTACACGCCCAAAGATTTTCAGATAGCCCGGATCATGGCCGAACTGACGGAGCTGGTAGCGACGCGGTCTTTGAGTTGACAGGCGGGCCGGAGGTAGAGCACCGTCGACCGGATCAGGTGTCGTGTCTCTGATGCAGACGACTTGCGCGGCTGATCTGGTAGGAAAAAGGTCGTGAAGGTCGCTGTAGCCACCGAAACCCATCCCGGGGAGCGTCGCGTCGCCCTCGTCCCCGACGGCGTGAAGTCGTTGACCGATCAAGGATGGACCGTCGTCGTCGAATCGGGGGCGGGGCTGCGGGCGTCGTTCTCGGACTCCGACTATGCGGCGGCAGGCGCGGAGATCGTCGGCGAAATCCGTCCATGCCTGGGCGACGTGTCATTGCTGGCCACTGTCCGAGCGCCGTCGCCGTCACTCGCAGGCGCCCTTGCTCGCGGCTGCGCGACAATCGGTTTCTTCGACCCGGACGACCCGGGGCAGGTACTTCGAGTGCTGGCCGAGCGTGAGTCAACCGTTTTCAGCTTTGACCTGCTTCCCCGTATCAGCCGCGCGCAGTCCATGGACGCCTTGTCGTCACAGGCCACCGTCGGCGGGTACCGGGCGGTCCTGTGCGCTGCGAATCACCTCGGACGCTTCTTCCCGATGCTCATGACCGCAGCCGGCACGGTTCCTCCCGCAAAAGTTCTGGTAATGGGTGCCGGTGTCGCCGGGCTGCAGGCGATCGCGACTGCGAGGCGTCTCGGGGCGGTCGTTCGCGCCTACGACGTCCGGGCCGCCGCAAAGGAGGAGACCGAAAGTCTCGGAGCAAAATTCGTGGATCTGGGTATCACAGCCGAAGGATCCGGTGGCTACGCGAGGGAGCTCACCGCCGAGCAGCTCGCAGCGAGCCAGGAAGCTATCGCGGGTGAGGTCGCCCGCTCCGACGCCGTGATCACGACTGCCGCCGTTCCGGGTCGGCGAGCGCCGATACTGGTAACTACGCCGATGGTCGAGGCGATGATGTCAGGATCGATCGTCGTTGACATGGCCGCAGACTCCGGCGGAAACTGCGAGGCGACAAGGCCGGGAGAAGAGGTCGTCGTCGGAGGGGCGACTGTCGTCGGGATGACAAACCCAGCGTCGACGATGGCATCGCACGCGAGCGTTCTTTACTCACGCAACGTCGTCAACTTTGTCAAGCTGATCCAATCGGCGGTGAAACCGCCGGACGGCCGAAGCGGGCTAGGCGAGCTCGACTTCACCGACGAGATAGTCGCCGGCGCGTGCGTCCTCGCTCGAGGGCGTCCCGTCAACCAGCGAGCCGCCGAGATCCTGGGCGTGGAAGCGACCGTACTGGCAGATATAGGGAGCGAGTCGTGACCGGCGTAGTCGAGTACCTGACGGTTTTCGCCCTAGCCGCCTTCGTCGGCATCGAGGTCGTTTCCAAAGTGCCGAGCGTCCTGCACACGCCGCTCATGTCCGGGTCGAATGCGATCCACGGCATCGTGCTCGTAGGGGCGTTGCTGGTGATGGGCGAGTCCCGAGGCCCTTTGGAGATGGGACTCGGCTTCGTGGCTGTCCTACTCGCGACAGCTAACGTCGTGGGGGGCTTCGTGGTTACGGACCGCATGCTCGAGATGTTCCAGTCGAAAACTCCACGACGGCGTGTTGCGCCGCCGCCAGCGGAACTGGGCATTCCAAACGGGGACCCCAAGGCGACCGGCGGCTCGAACGGTGACATGGGGAATGACACGAAGTGATCGCAGTGTCGTTCCCTTTGACAACATGGCGGGCCCTCGTGTACCTCGTCGCGATAGTCGGATTCGTAGTTGCGCTCAAAGGCCTCAGCTCCCCCAGGGGGGCACGCCGAGGTAACCTCGTCGGAGCCGCATCCGCCGCCGTAGCGGTCGCAATGACATTCAGCGACTCGACGGTATACCACTCGGCCACGAACGTCACCCTCGCGTTGATCGCCATTGCGGTCGGCACAGCGCTGGCAGTTCCTGCAGCGCGCCTGGTCAAGATGACAGCGATGCCGCAGATGGTCGCCGCCTTCAACGGTGTCGGAGGTGGAGCTGCCGCTTTGGTTTCCGTTGTCGAATGGCTGCATTGGCATTCTACAGGTACGCATCCGGCGACCTACCAGATCGTCGAAGTGCTGCTCGGCGTCATCATTGGGTCGGTGTCCCTGTCAGGCAGCGCCGTAGCATTCGCGAAGCTCCAGGAAATTATGGCAACCCGGCCGATCACCTATCCCGCTCAGCAGGCGATCAACGCTGCTGCAGGCGTCGCGATGCTCGCATTGACACTTGTAGCTGTTGTCACTGGCACTGTCGGTTACGTGTACGCTATCCTTGCGTTGTCGTTCGGTTTGGCGGGCGCGCTCGTGTTGCCGATCGGCGGAGCGGACGTGCCCGTTCTGATCTCTCTCCTCAACTCTTTCACAGGCCTCGCCGTGGCTGCTTCGGGGTTCACCCTTCGCAACAACCTGCTCATCGTCGCGGGCACATTGGTGGGGGCGTCGGGCATCATATTGACCCGCCTCATGAGCCAGGCGATGGGACGGTCGCTTACCAACATCCTCTTCTCGGCCTTTGGTGCTGTTGTCACAGCGAGCACGAGCCTGGAAGGTGCCGGAGGCCGCTCCGTTAGAAGTTCGACGCCTGAAGATGTCGGGGTGCTTCTCGCCTACTCGTCCAAAGTCGTGATCGTCCCAGGATACGGCTTGGCAGTCGCGCAGGCGCAGCACGTGGTCAAGGAGCTGGCCGACAGCTTGACGTCACGCGGCGTGAAAGTCGCCTACGCCATCCACCCTGTTGCGGGGAGGATGCCCGGCCACATGAACGTACTTCTTGCGGAAGCGAATGTGTCCTACGACGACTTGGAGGAGATGGACGAGGCGAACGCTGGGATGGCGACGACGGACGTAGTCCTCGTGGTAGGCGCCAACGACACCGTCAATCCTGCCGCAGTCGACAGCCCCGGAAGCCCCATATACGGGATGCCGATCATCCACACCGACAGGGCGGCGCACATCGTGTTCCTCAAACGCTCGATGCGGCCCGGTTTCGCAGGAATCGACAACGAACTGCTCTTCAACGACAAGACTGTCATGCTCTTCGGCGACGCCAAGGACACGTTGCAGAAACTGGTCGCGGCCGTCGCCGGGCTGTAAGTCGGTCCCGGGCCGACTCCTACGCCGACTGGCGACTCGACCTCGACTAACCCACCCGGTATGAGGTCATTGACAGCGAACCCACGACGTAGCCCTCCGTCAACGATTCGGCCGGCCGGCCCAAAGCGTCGGCGATCCCGGCGAGGTACATGAGCGGGAGGAAATGATCCGGGGTTGGAGCCGCGGCCGGAAAGTCCGGGTGGCGGGTCATCGACAACGCCGACGCCGGGTCACTCGTCATCGCCGCCCGGGCGGCATCGTCGAAGCGCCGTGCCCAGTCGAAACCTTTGTCGAAGAACCCAAAGTCCATCCTTGCGAGATTGTGCACGACGTTTCCAGAAGCGACGATCAATACCCCGTCGTCGATCAAGGGCGTGAGACGCCGACCGAGATCGAAGTGGTAGTCGAAGTCTTTCGATGCGTCTATCGAAAGCTGAACGACCGGAATATCCGCCTGAGGGAACAGGTGGGCAAGCACCGACCACGTTCCGTGGTCAACGCCCCAGCTATCGGCGTCCGAGCCGACCCACACCGGCTTTGCCACGTCGGCGACTTGCTCCGCCAGCTCAGGCGAGCCGGGGGCGGGGTAGTCGAATGCGAAAAGCTCCGGCGGGAACCCATAGAAATCGTGGATCACCCGCGGCTTCGCCATGGAGGTGACAGCGGTCGCCGCGATATACCAGTGGGCTGAGATCGCAACGATCGCCCGTGGTCGAGGCAGCGCTGCCCCAAGCTCGCGCCAGGCGATGGTGTACGGGTTGACCTCCAATGTGTTCATGGGGCTGCCGTGGCCGATGAACAACGCCGGCATCGAGGTGGTGTCCGCCACTAGCCTGCCGCCGACGAACTGGCGGGCGACGCAGTGGGCTCCTCGCGATCCGGTTCCGGCGCCGGGCCACTCGAGCTCGTAGGGGCGGGGGGCTTGGCACGCAGGACTTGGGAGAGAGCGATCCCGGTCAGGGCGACGCCTCCGAGGAAGCTGAGTCTCGCGACCTTTTTCGACAGATGCGGGCCGAGGCGAAGGCGGCCGGGACCGCTCGCACCGAGAAGCAACGCTAGCGAGAGGTTGGTCAACGGCAGCTCGAAGCCACCTTTCACGGCCATCGGACCCTGGCGACGGTGAACGGCCGTGGCGACCGTCATCGCACCCCCGATGGCCAGCGGGCCGAGAGGATAGGCGACTCCGGTTGCCGTCAGCAGGCCGCCGCCCAGTTCGCTGGCGCCTGCGAGGGTAGCCATAGTCTTACCGGGCCGGAGGCCCATCTTCTCGAACCCTGCCCCGGCAGCGTCGAGGCCCGGGCCGCCGAAGGAGCCGAAGAGCTTTTGTGCCCCGTGCACCGACAGGTAGGAGCCCAGCACGGACCGGGCTATCAAAGTGGCAAAGTTTCGCAAGTCGCACCTCCGTCTGATCGTCCAGTCACTTTACCGACAGGCAGGAGTTGATCGGCCCGTACATGTCAGCCGCCCGAGACGAGTCTGTCCCTCCCCTCCCAGTA
>JAKAZH010000055.1 GCA_021815935.1 Actinomycetes bacterium | reverse complement strand
GTATCCGGCTTCGGCGTAGAGGGTTTCGTCTCCTGCGAGTAGGGCGGTGTCGACGGTGACGCCTTGGGCTTTGTGGATGGTGGTTGCGTAGCCGAGGGTTACGTGTCCGTCTTGGGCGTAGTCCCAGCCGATGTCGCGTGCGACGCCGTCGCGGTCGACGGTTCGGATGGTGTCGCCGGGGTGGATTTCGGTGACGGTTAGTTGTTGGCCGTTGTGGAGTCCTTGACGGCGGTCGTTTCTGGTGCAGAGGATGTCGTCTCCGGCCATGACGGTCCGGTTCGCGATGGTGACGGCGCTGGCGGGGTCTAGTTCCCCGGCTTGCACGCGTATCGTCTGGGCTGCTTGGTTGAGTTCGTCTACGACGTGGCGTCTGGTCGCGACGATCAGGGTTGTCTCGCCGGTGTTGCGGTGCTGGTACCAGTCGGCGATGAGAGCGGCCCGCATGGCGGGCGCGTTCGGGGCGGCGGTTATCCGCCCGTGCCGCTCGTATTCGCCTATGGCGGCGGCGGGCCGGCGGCCGCGGAGCATGTCGAGCGCTTCGCGTTCCCAGGCGAGGTGTTGCCGGCGGTTTTCGGTGAGGTTCCAGGTGGGGCCTTGTTGGCATAGGGCTGCGAACGCGCCGCCCGCCTGGATCTCGGGGAGTTGCCGGGGGTCTCCGGCGAGGACGAGTTTCCAGTTGTTCGATGTGGCTGCGACGGCGAGGTGCAGCAGACTGCGGGTGCCGACCATGCCGGCTTCGTCGACGACGATGACCGATCCCGGCCTGGGTCGTAGTTGGGGGGTGTCGATGTCGGCGAGGAGACGGGCGAGGGTGCAGGACGGTATAGCGGAGCCGGATTGGAGTTCTTTCGCCGCGCGGGCGGACAGGGCGGCGCCTATCACGTCGAAGCCCGCCGCGTTCCAAGCGGCGCGCGCGGCGTCGAGAGCGTACGTTTTGCCGGTCCCGGCTTTCCCGACGACGCAGACGATGCCGGCGGTGGTGGCGCACACCCCTTCCACAAGGTCTCGCTGTTCGCCGGTGAGCGACGGCCGCCCGGCGAGCGCGGAGGCGATCGCGTCCCGGCCCGCTACCCCCGCCCGGCCACTGGCGGTGTCGGGGTATCTCCCCGGGCGCCTGCCGCCGTCGACGTAGCGGTCGGCGTTGCGGTTGTGGTTTGTTTCGGGGTTCCGGTTTCGGTGTGCGGCGATGGCGAGGACAGAGTTTTCTGCTGCGAGCATGTCGAGCGTCGTCCATGACTTCAAGCTGCCCCTCGTGGCGGCGGCGGTGACTTCGACGGTGTCGGGCCCGGAGAGGAAACGGCCGGTGATCGCGAGAACGTCCGCGACGCGGGCGCCTTGCCGGTGTGCTTGCGCGACGGCTTTGATGACGTCGCGGCGGGCGAAGGTGGAGGTGTTCGCTGTGAGACCGTCGGCGCCGGCAAGCCAGGCGAGCAGCGACCATTCCGGGCGCGGCTGGTGGGGGCGGCCGACGAGCCCGGCGACGTCCACGCCGAGCTCGGCTCCTTGGCGGGCCCACCGCTCGAACAAACCCACCCCCGCAACCGCACCCGCACCCGCACCGTCCTCGACGGTGGCAGTGTCACCCGGGCTGTTAACGCCGGGGTGGAGGGTTTTGGGTGGTCTCGTTTTGGGGGGTCTGGTGTCGAGGGTCGCTACCCGGGCGGATTTCGGGGTCGATGTTCCGCGTTCGGCCATGGCGGCGTTGATCTGGCCTCTCCTGGTCGAGAACGCTTCGAGGGTCTTGCGGTCGAGTCGGGCGAGGTCGGCTTGGCCGGATTTGACTGGACCCCATGTGACGCCGAGCGTCTCGGTGAGCTGGTAGCGCAGCGACGCCTGGTAGACGTATCCGGCTGCCGCGGCGTGACGGTAGATGGCGCGGCTGTCGAGTGCGCTCCAACGCCCGGAGCTGTCGCGGGCCATGTTCACGGCGACGACATGGGTGTGCAACTGAGGGTCGCCCATGCGCGAGGTGCGGTGCGTGAAGCTGGCGGCCGCGAGGCCTTCGACGTCTACGAGGCGGGTCCCGTTGTGACCTCGGCGCGCCGCGGCAACGTCGGCTTCGAGGTACGCGACGGCGTCGCCGACCGCGCCAAGATGCGCGTCCTCGACAGCCCCGCGTACTTGTGGGTCGTGGTGGAGGCCCCACAGGACCGAAACGGATTTAGGGGCGGAGAACGTCAAGTCGAGACCGGAGAGCCGGCCCTGCGGGCCGCCCTGCAGCTGCGTGCCGTCAGGTGCGATCCCGGATAGAAGCCCGGCGAGGACGTGTTCGTCGACAGCACCGTCGAGTCCGGCGGCCGCCGCCCCCGCCCCGACCCACACACCTTGCGCCTCCCCCGAACCGCTGTAGTAGTCGATCTGGTCGGATGCGACTTGCCCGGCGTAGTAGCGGGCGCCACCCGCACCCACCCGACCTATCGACAACACAACACGCCCACCCAACCCGCCGTCACAGCGGTGGTGGCAAGGTCGCCAGCGGCAGGGTATGGGGTTTCGGGATTGTTCATGGCGTTCATCGTCGGAGGCCGAGGTTGCGCCGGGCATGCCAGAACCGATGCCATCAACGTTGCGCCAAGAAAATGTTTCCGGTCTTGGCCTGCAACGTTTCGGGCAATGCTGCTGGCAACGTCTCCGGCAACACCGTCCGGGTAGCTTCCGGGTGTGGCGTCTTTGAGGTGTGTCATGATCGCGGCAGCGATGCAGCCCCCGCCGGCCCCAGGCGAACAACCCGGCCAGAACACGCTGGCACGCGCCCCGGACACTGCCATCAACCTCGGGGTCGCCGACGGCAGCCTCAAGGGCACCGGCATCTACGGCTGGCGCAGACGACGGCTGGGACGCGCTGTGGCGTCCGGCGCTGCCAGCCTCGCCGCGGTTTTGGTGGTTGCGGGTGCCGTCCTCACGGGCGTTGCCGGCGCCCGGACCGCGTCCGCCTCGTCGGCGGTGATGCCGGTCGGGTCGATCGTCGAGTTGTCGTCTCGGCCTGCGCCGTTGGCAGCGCCGGCGGATGGGCGTGTGAACGGCTACGGGTTCGCCGGGCGGGTGGCGGGGGTGGCTGACGGGCCGGTTCTCCCGTCGGGGCGTTCCGCCGCTGCGGGCGCGACGCTGTGGGTGTTCGCCTTGTCGTGGCAGGCTCATCAGAGCGCCGCCGGGACCGTGACGGACCCCTCGGCGGTTATCGCCGGCGGCGGCACGTCGATCCTCGTGCCGCTGTCCCAGCCGTTCTCATCGCCGGGCGATCCGAGCGTCGCGAGCGTCGCGAGCGGAACCGAATACTTCGCCGCCTCCCTGCCGTCGGGCTCGGCGGACGTGGTTCTGTCTATGTCGTCGGGAGGGTTCTCCCAGGAGTTCTCCCTCACCCACATGACCCGCGAGGGCTCGCAGCCGGCGGTGCTTTACCGGGACCCGGCGGGATGGCGGATCAAGTCGGATGTCGGGGTGCAACGCGTTCTGGCGACGCCATACGATGACGGGACGCTGTCACTGCCCAAAGCGGCGTTGATCGTCGACATGGCGGATGTGACGCTCAGCTATTTCGGGCCGGGCGGCCCGTCAGGCACGCCGGCCGATCCGGGGATGGCGTGGCTCGTCCCTTCGCTGTCGGACCCGCCGCAGCCGGTCTCCGATGTCACCCGCGACGTGCAGTACGACTCGCCGGTCACCGCCGCCGACATGACCCTCAACGTTGCCGGCCAGGTCCTTCACCCGCACGTGTTCCCCGGCGGCGCCGACCCGCCCCTGACCGCGGCCGGCAGTGTCGGCTCGGATTTACAGAGCCACGTGTTCGTCTACAGGTACGGCTTCGAGGTGCCCGCCACGGTCACGGCCGCCACCCTGCAAATCACTGTCCCGCCGGGCCCGGCCGTCGCGGCTTTCAGCGCGGACACCCCGATCACCGTCAACCCCGGGACCGCCACCATCCCGATCACCTTCCCCACCGCCGCAGTGTTCGTTGCGCAGCCGGGCGCCGCTACCAGCCCGCTGCATTTCGCCACGCCCACCGCAGCAGGAGCACCGGGAGCATCAGGATCGTCGGGACGTCCAGCCGGTTCCGCATCGCCAGCAGCATCAACCCCAGGGAGTCTCCTCGACGCCACCAACGTCATCGAGATCCTTTTGGCGGCGGTTGTGGTCGCCGGGCTCGTCGCGCTACGGGTCAGACGCCGACCCGCCAAACCCACTGGCCCTCAAATGCCGTCCAGTGCTGCGACCGCCGGCTATGGCGGGCAGCCGCTGCCCGGGTACCCGCCGGGCTTCTACTATCCGCCCGGTTCGCATCCCGGCGAGCCGGATGACGCGGAACCCTCCCAGCGGCAAACCGTGCCAGACGGCCCAGACACGCACAGCGGGTTGGACAGCGGGTTGGACAGCGCATTGGAGGGTGGATTGAACAGCGCATTGGAGGGTGGGTTGGAGGGTGGGTTGGAGGATCTTTCCGGCGTGGCGGATGCCGGCCCCGCCGATCTGATAGGTCCGGTTGGTGTGTCAACACGTTTCGTTGCGCCCGTCCCGCCGGAGCTTCCTGGGGTGTCGGTGAGGGTTCTCGGCAGGGTCGAGGTGTCCGGCTGGGTTGAGCAGCCCAGCCGGGCGGTGCTCGCGGAGATTCTCGTCTACCTGGCGTGTCACCGGGAGCGGCCGTCGAGTCTCGACCGGATCGCCTGGGCGTTAGGCGCCGGATCGGAGAGCGATCCTGGCGGGGTGACGGTCAGGTCGAACTTGTCGCGGTTGCGCAAGGCGATCGGAGCGGAGCGGCTCCCCGACGGGCGCGCCGGCTACCAGCTTCAAGGGGTGTGCTGCGACTGGGATGTCATGCAAGACCACGCCAAGGTGGGCCGCGCCGCTTTGGAGGACGGCGATGTCGGCTCGGCGGTCGTGTCGCTCGGCGAGGCGGCCGCTTTGATCTGCGGCCCGCCGTTCGATGTCGACTCCGGATACGGCTGGGTCGACAACGAAGGACTGCGAACCCACCTAGAAGTGTTCTGCGCCACCCTCACAATCCAACTCGCCGGTCTCGCCTTGCGCGCCGGTGACACCGATCTCGCCCTGTGGGCCGCGCACAAGGGGGCGCTCGTCGACCCGCTCAACGATGACCTCGCTGCGGTAGCCCTCGACGCCGCGGCGGCGGGAGGATCCGGCGGGGCACTGCGAGGCGAGTGGACCCGGATCGTACGTCACCACAACGCCCGAGGCGTCCAGCCCACCGCCGAACTCGTCGAACGATGGAAACACCACACCGCTAACCGCTAACCGCTAAGGAGCTCATGCCTATCCGACGGCGGGTTTCTCGGATCCGGGTTTCTCCGGTCGAGCCTGGCAGTCCGGGAAACCCGTTTCGGGTTCGCCCGAGCGCCGAGCGCCCGTGTGCCCGAGGGGCTGAGCTCCTGAGTGGCTGAGCTCCTGAGTGGCTGGCGGCTAGTCGAGGAGTTGGTGGGCGAGGGTCCAGGTTGCTTGGTCGGAGGCGATGAGGAGACCTACGTCACTGTGGTTGTACGGCAGGTACGGTGTCGCGTTCGGTCGGCGGGCGACGCCGCCGGCTTCTTCGAGTAGAAGAACGCCGGGTATGTGGTCCCACGGCAGGGTACGCCAGAACAGGGCGAAATCTTGGTGACCGTGGATCACGGCGGGGTACTCGACGCCGGCGCAGCGCCGCCCCGCGCTGACAGCGGCGAACTTGTGACGGTTCCGTTCGACCGTCGCGGCGACGGGCGGCCCCATGAAACGTGTCAGCGCGGCGCCTGTCAGCTCGCCGATCGGGCGCGCCGCGGGAACGACTCTCACCGGCGACCCGTTACAGGACGCGCCGCCGCCGCGCTCGGCGATGTACATCCGTTTCGTCGCCGGCTGCCAAACCCAAGAGCAGACGGGCCGCCCGGCTGAGAGCAGCGCGACCATCACCGCGAAGTCCGAGGAGCCGGCGAGGTAGTTGGCGGTGCCGTCGAGGGGGTCGACGAGCCATGCCCGCTCGGCGTCAAGCCACCTCAACCGGCCCGGGTCAGCGCTGCAGGACTCCTCGCCGACGACCGGCGCGTCACCCACAATCGCGGTCAGGCGTTCCGATAGGGCCGCCTCGGCTTCCCGGTCGAGGACGGTGACCGGCTCCCCAGGCGACTTCTCGTCGATGTCGCATTGTGCGAGCGTCTCGAACCGGGCTTCGATGATCGTCTCGGACACTTCGCGTATCGCCTCGGCGACCGCAGCGATCACGCACCCCGAGTTGGTCACCCACCTATCATCGCAGAACCCGGTCCCGAACGGTGTTACGGGCGTCGACCGGCCCGCCAACCGGAACCGCCGCAACACCACCTCGGGGCATCGCGAACGAAGATCCCAACGTTCGCGGTTTGACACCCGCCAGGTCAGGCACGGCTGACCTTTCGATGTCGACGGCCGGGAACGTCGATTGATCGCAGAGCCAATCACCCCAGCGGACTATTTCACGGCGACCTGCTCCGGAGCTTCGCGACGGCCGCCGTGGTTGCCTCCGGGGTTGCCTCAGGGGTTGCCGTAAACGTTGCAGCCCAGGCCGCACGCCACGCCCGGTCTGCTGGCAGCAAAGAGCGACTACCGGCGCCACGGGCTCGTAGCGGCCGCCGGCGGTGCCCATCCCGGTAACGGGCCGCGCCAAGCAGCAGCGTCCTCGCTTCGCTCGGCCGGCTGGCGCACCCCAGGGCCGTCCTAGGGCCGGCCGAGCGGTTTGCCCCCGCAAATCAGCTGGCAACACCCGTTGCGACCGTCGAATCAACACCAGCGACGCCCCGCTACAGCCACCGCATTCACATGCTGACACCGGTGCAAGCAAACGCCGAAACCCAGGCCACCCAATCGCCGCGATGACCGTGACGATGCCAACACACCCACCGGCTGGAGCGCCACATCAAAGGCAAGACACACAGTGGCATCAGCGATGCAACATTGCCCAGCACTTCACAAACGTGCCGCACACCTACAGTAATAGCCGACAAACTTTATGCAGCAATCCGCCTGGTAGTCGTTTAATCAGCCAGATGACCAACAGTTCTATCGGGTCCGTTCAAGCTTGGAGGAGTTCTGGCGATATTCTACTGGGTACTCCACGGCGGTCCTCGTCTTGGGTAACGAACACTCTCTGCGGTTCTGTTGGATATCCCGCATGGTTGGCTCCCGGAAGCGTTAGCAGTGAAATTGACAGAAACATGTCCTAACGGTCATTCCGACGCAAGAGGATCGCGGCGGGCAGGTAAATCTGGGTAGTTCACAACCGAGACGCGGCCGTTCTCAAAGATGGTAATAACCGAGCCCTGAATCGCGGCGCGTCAGATACGACACCCCCATTTTGAAGGACGGCTTCACCGTGAGTCCCGAAATTGGCTAATGCCGTTTATCGAAGTGGTCCCAGGTGCAGGTCTGCGAGTCCAGGATGTTGGCTGGGGAAAGCACTAAGCGGACGCTATCTTCCTCGCTGAGAGCGGGTTCACCATCTTCGCATGGGATCGGCTCTCTTTCCAGTCGCCGGATCCCGCTGTCCATGCCCTCACCGCCAAGTCCACGAAGGCATCGATCACCGACAGCATCAGGTTCGCTATGGCGGTGTCCTCGCCGGTGAAGGTGAGCTGCTCTTTGACGAAGTGGACTTCGACGCCTTTGGCGGTCAGCTTGCGCACGATGCGCCGCAGATCGTCGAGGTTGCGTGCGAGGCGGTCCATGGAGTGCACGACCACGGTGTCGCCGTCGCGTACGAAGCCGGCCATCGCCTCGAGTTGTGGCCGGTCCACGTCTTTTCCCGATGCCTTGTCGACGAAGGTGCGGTCGACGGTCACCCCGTCGAGTTGGCGGGCGGTGCTCTGCTCGAGGGTGCTGACCCTGATGTAGCCGACCCGCTGGCCGCCCAAAGCCTCTCCCCCTCTCTTCGAAGTGTCCGGCTGGACTCTAAGACCCCGGGAGGGGTGTGTCAATAATCGCGGGATCGGACTCTAACCTGACGGCCTTCGGGCAGGGTTCCTGACGTCTAGTTGGGCTACACCCCAACCCGACACTTGCAGAGCCCCCCAGTGTGTGACAGTCGCGGGCGCTGGCTTGGAGAATGTCCGCAGGCAGCGTTTAGTATTTGGTGGCGGCGGCTTGGGCTCTCGTGTTGAGGGTTTGGATGAGGCCGCCTCGACCGAGACCGCGGTTGGATTGCCTTTCTCGGTTTCGTTGAGGGTTGCCTCGGCGCGGCCGACGAAGCCGAAGGTCCGAACCGGTCCGACGAAGACCATGCCGCCGGTTGTCTTCACCGTGACGAGCGGCAACCCCTCTCGGTCCTCACGGTGGAACAGATACCAAATGGTGTCCTGCGGATGAATACTCGCCCCTCGGTAGTCCCATGTGAACACCTCAGCAGCGATCAGGGCAAGAACGACGGCGAGCGCGACGGCGATGGCAAGAGTGCGGCCCAAGATGGCGTAGTGCGCGACAACATACGCGTGGGGTTGGGCGACCCACCGGTGAACGTCCGGCATAGTGGACGGCCACAACGCGCGTGCAGCGGCCAAGAGTAGGAGCGCCCCACCACTGAAGATCACGGACGCGAGCGCGATCGACGCCGCCTCCCGAAGGGCGGTGCGCTCCAGCTGGGGAAGTCGCCGCTCCCGGCAAAGTTCGTAGACGATTCCGGGAGCGACGAAAAGCAGGAAGGTGACCAGGCTGGACGCTGAGACGATACTCAGTCCGCCGACTCCGGCAGGACCGCGGGCGGAGCGGCGGAGGCTTGCGGGGTGGCGCCCTCACGACCGGGCAGCATCGGGTTCGGGGCCGACATGATGGCTTGGATCGCGGCGGGGTCAGCGGCGGGGAAAACGTCCGCGCCACGCGATCCCTTCTCAAAGTGTTCGGGGCTACGGGGGGGTAGCGGTGGCGTCGCTTGCTTACTCTCTTCGGGGGGCAACTGTCACTCCTTCCGGTGCGGTGAGGGTGACCCCGCGCTATACCCTTTGGGTCGGTATCACTACATGTTCGGTCGAGGATGGGCGCGCGGAACATTTGTCCCACTTGCCCGCGTCTATTCTTGGTCGACGGGGATGACGGCTGGCGTCGGGGATCCGCCGCCAGTCCGGAGGGCGTCCCGTATGGGATCGTCGCCGGAGCGGACCACCCTCAGCCTTACGACGGCGCCAGTAGCACCTCCTTCGAACAGACGTCGGCACCTGAGGCTCCCAAGTGGCTGGCTCTTGTGACAAAGTCAAGGCCGAGATCGGCTGAGCAGGTGCCCGATATACCTGGGTGGGACTCTGGGATTCACTCAGCGATCCGAGACGTGATTGAGTTTATCGGCCGGCGCCTCGACCTGCTGACGACCAGCAAGGACTACCCGCAGAGCCGCCAGATCGCCGCGGCATACCTGGCCCGCACGCGACGGGTCGTCATCGCGATGGATCTGCTCTACGAGGCGGGGACGCCTGACCTCATCGGAGGGTCGATGCGCGTCTGCCTCGAAGCCTGGATCACGGGCATGTGGGTCCTCGCCGTCGGCCAACCGGGCCTTGATATCTTGCTCGCCAACTACCAGGCGACAACCAACAAGCTCGTCAAGAACGCAGGCTTGGGCCTGGAGCTTTTCGAGCCCATTGAGTGGATATTGCGGTCGCTGGGAGCCGTTGTTCCGTAGCGGGTGAGCCAGTGTTCCGCTGAGGGCTGAGCCGGCTCTCCGGTGGTGCCCAGGGTTCCGATCGTGGGCTAGACCAGCCGGCCCGGGGCTGGATGGGAGAACCTTTCCTGGGCGGCCTGGCGACTCACTCCGAGCGCGGAGCCGATGATCGCCC